>JADHVR010000121.1 GCA_016783885.1 Bacteroidales bacterium | reverse complement strand
ACACCATGGACTACGAACAATACGAAAAAGAGTGTAAACGAATAAGAAAAGAAAATAAAAAACTGATTTCCAATTTTGAAAAGTGGCTCTCCGACAAAAATCTGTCTTCAAAAACAAATAAAAAACACGCATCAAATGTAGATTTCTATGTAAATGATTTCCTGTTATATGAAGACGCGGTTGAAGCTAAGAACGGAGCTAGCAAAGTAGGAATGTTTCTTGGATATTGGTTTATTAAGAAAGCAATGTGGGCAAATAAAACCGCAATTAAAGAAAATGCTGCGAGCCTGAAGAAGTTTTACCAGTTCATGTATGAGCAGTGCAAAATATCGGAAGAAGATTTTTCCGCTTTAAAGGAATCAATAAAAGAAGAAATGCCTGAATGGCTCGTGACTATGGATCGATATGACGATCCTGATATTGATGATATGGGAGAAGTATGGGGACTTTGACATAACAAGACGCTCCAGACGATGCCTACAAAAGGACGCGGCTGAGTTTGACCGTTAGCTGTATAAAAAGGAGATGAAAAATGAGTAAGGGTATTACAAAAAAGTCGAAAGTAACAATTATTGTACTGGGTTCTATTCTTGTGATTGGAATTTTAGTATTAGTTGTTAACAATCTGATGCAAACTTCACAAAAGGGAAAAGAACTTCAGAAGGGGATGGGAATAACAGAAGGAAAAAATGAAGATCTCAAAAAAGTTAATATTAACAAAGCGGATATTGAAACCCTGGTAAAACTTCCCGGAATCGGTCCTGTAAAAGCTAAAGCTATTATAGATTATCGTGAGAACATTGGAAAATTTGAATCTTTATATGAAATCGCCAAAGTAAAGGGAATCGGTAAAGAGACTGTGGCAAAACTAGAACCTTATCTGGAAATAGTAGGAGATTCAGCCAAAGTAAAATCTTCTCTAGATTCGGAAGGAGAAAAGGCAATTACTTCAAAGATAAATATCAATACTGCCTCTTTACATGAACTTACTTTATTGCCGGGTATTGGCGAGAAGAAAGCACAGGCAATTATTAAATACAGAGAGGAAGTGGGAGATTTTAAAACTAAAGATGAAATAAAGAACGTGAAAGGAATTGGCGATGGCATTTATAAAAAAATAAAGCGTAAAATCGAGGTAAAATAAAATAGAAGGTAAAGAAAATTTCGCTTCTGATAGAACTTTAGTAAAATTGCTGTGTAGCAGTTATGATTTTACGCTTTGTATATATCAAAAATGCTAACACTGCTTGGAGATAACGCCTTGATTTGTTCAATGAATTTAGATTTTCACGATGTTGACCCTCGTTCCAAAGGAACTCGGAGTATCTCATGCATCGTCCTATCAGTACAAAAATGAATATACAAAATCAGTATCAAATATTAAATTACCAAGTGTCATGATCTACTAATTTGAAGAAGGTAAAACAACAAATGAATGAATTCCCACAAAACCCGTTTCAGATACTTGATCCGAATATTCGCTGGGCGCCTTCACAGGATGATCTGTTTCAAAAGGCGTATGAACAACTTATTCCGCCATTGGTATATAAAATTCGTCTGGCTGTTAAAAAATGGCGGGACAGTGATTATTCAGGAGCATCGGATACGACAAAAGCACTATTGCACTTCTGGTTCAAACCCGATGGTCACCTGCCTGCGCCAAGTAGAGCGCCTGTCTGCGTGCACCGCACAGGCAGGCGGCAAGCAGGCAAAAAAAACGGCAATGTTTTTCAATACTATTTTGCCCAGCGGGAAGCGATTGAATCAATCATTTATCTGTATGAAATTGCTAAAGCCAAAGATAAATATGAACTCATGCGCTTTGATTCATCGGGCAGAATCAGCACGGGTATGTTTCCCGAATCCTGGTCGAGATACGTTATTAAAATGGCGACAGGAACAGGTAAGACAAAGGTATTAAGCCTTACTTTGGCTTGGTCGTATTTTCATAAACTCTATGAACTAGAATCCGACCTTTCCAGAAACTTTCTTATTATTGCCCCTAATATCATCGTATTAAATCGTTTGCGTAAAGATTTTGATGATTTCAAAATTTTTAAACAAGATCCATTGATTCCAGAAAACGGATATTTCGACCGAGACTGGCAGAATGACTTCCATATGACGTTGCATATTCAGGATGAATTGAAACCGATTACCGAAGAAGGCAATCTGTTCCTTACCAATATTCACCGCGTCTATCTTAATGAAGATAAAGAGCCGTCGCTGGAAGAAGAATTTCTCGGTAAAAAGCCCGCCCCCGATGCGGATACCTCCAAAGGCATGGATTTGGAGAAAGTGCTGCGCAGTAATAAAATCAAAGACCTGGTGGTGATGAACGACGAGGCGCACCATATTCACGATGAAAATATGCAGTGGTTCAAAAGCATTGAAGATATCAACAATCATTTGAAACTGAAACAGGGCAAGGGAATTTCCCTGCAAGTGGACAACACCGCCACGCCCAAACACAATAAGGGCGCTATATTTGTGCAAACCGTGTGCGACTATCCGCTGGTGGAAGCCATCAAACAAAGAATTGTCAAATCGCCTGTATTACCCGATGAGGCGTCGCGGGCAAAATTGAGCGAAAAGACGTCATCGGAATTTGTGGAACGTTACAAAGACTACATTCATCTTGGCTATATCGAATGGAAAAAGCAGTTTGACGAACTGAAAAGCCAGAAAACGCCTATTCTGTTTGTGATGACGCTGAATACCAAGGAAGCCAATCAGACCAAAGATTTTCTGGAAGCCAATTATCCCGAATTCAAAAATTCCGTTTTGCTCATCCATACTAAAAAAAGCGGTGAAATATCGGAAAGCGCCGCATCCAAACGGGACAAAGAGGAACTGGAACAACTGCGCAAAGATGCGGATGCGATTGATGAAGATACGTCGCCTTACAAAGCCGTGGTGTCGGTGATGATGTTGCGGGAAGGCTGGGATGTGCGCAATGTAATGACTATTGTGGGACTGCGCCCCTATGGTTCGCCCTCCAAAATCCTGCCCGAACAAACGCTAGGCAGGGGCTTGCGCAAAATGTTCGGCATGGAGGTGAAAGAAGAACTTGTGGTGGTGGGAACGCCCGCCTTTATCGAGTTTGTGGAATCTATCAAAACCGAGGGCGTGGAATTCGGTTACCGTCCTATGGGTGAGACGGGCAAATCCCGCAACCCGATTATTGTTGAAATCGACAACGATAATGAAAAAAAAGATCTGGATAAACTGGATATTCCTATTCCTGTGTTGTCCCCGCGTATCCATCGGGATTATAAAAATCTGGAGGATATTCAGGTTGACGCCATGCACGTCGCCCCTGTTCCCTTGAAACAATTCAGTGAAAATGAACTGAAGGAAATTGTCTTTACTGATATTGACGGAAAGTTTTCCCATAGAATTGAGTTTACCAATACCCTTCCCGATTACCGCAACGTGGTCGGCTTTTTTACGCAAACTATTCTCAAAGAAAGCCGGCTGGTGAGCGGATTCAATATTCTTTATCCCAAAGTTGAAAAGTTTATTCGGCATAAACTATTTGGCAAAAATGTGAACATTGAAGACCCTAATATTTTAAGGAATCTTTCCGAAGTGGAGGCAAAACAGACCCTATACGGCGCATTCAAAAAAGCCATCGACGACCTGACCATCAAAGACAGGGGTTCCGCTCAAATCAAAAATTTTATTTCCCTGCGCAAAGCCAAACCGCTGGTGGCTAATAACCAACCCTATCTGGTGGCGCAGAAAAGCGTGTTCAATAAAATCATCGGGGATAGTCAGTTTGAACTGGAATTCGCCGCCTTTCTGGAAAACTGCACGGATATTATTTCCTTTGCCAAAAATTACCAGATGCTCAATTTCAAGATTGAATACCAGAGTGAGGATGGCAATATCCATGAGTTTTCCCCCGATTTCCTGATTAAAAAAACCGAACCTGCCTGCGCCGTTGGCACGGCAGACAGGTGCGGTTCGCCCGCACAGGCAGGCCCAAAGCGAGCGTCAATATATTCCATTGTATGTGAAACAGGAAAAGTGGGAAAAATATTTAAAAGATGTAAAAGCATTTAATGATGTTGTTAAATTGTTTAAATTACAGTAAATAATATGGATGATTACTATTTCATTAGGCTCAATAAAAAACCGGTTCTTAAGGAAAGGATAAAAATAAAGGAATAGATAATGTTGCTTTTTGAATGGGACGCAAATAAAGCTAAAAGAAATATAAAAATTCATGGAATTACTTTTGATGAGGCATGCACATCATTTAAAGATACTCTTTCTCTAACCATTTATGATCCGTTACATTCGAAGGAAGAGGAGCGCTTCATTCTAATTGGCAATTCAATTAAGAATCGTCTTTTAGTTGTAATTTTTACAGAGCGAGGAGATAATATTCGTATCATAAGCACAAGAAAAGCAAATAAAAATGAAAGGAAATATTATGAAAAAAATGCATAATGACCCTGATATGTTAGAAGAATACGATTTTAGTAAAGGTGTTAAGGGTAAATATTCCCGGAGATACGCTAAAGGGACAAATGTTGTGGTGATAGAACCGGACGTAGTAAAATATTTTCCTGATCATGATGCTGTTAATGAAGCCTTGCGATCATTAGCTGCAATTATTGAAAAGCAGGGGAAAAAATCTTATAAAACAAATATTCAGGTTAACAGTTAAATAATTTCAAATCTTGAATTTTAAAGATCAGCCCCAAAGTTCACCAGGGATCCACTAAGGAAACAGAGTTTTTTACTTTGTGCCTTCTTTTTGTACTTTGTGAAATTTAAAATAAAAAACTGGAACTATAAAATGAACCTTTTAAATCTAACCGAAAAAGAAAAACAGCAAATAATTGGTTTTATTCAGGAAGGCAAATCCCTGCCCAAAGAATATATTTATAAACTATACGCCGATGACGAGGACGTTTTTCTGTTCTGGAACGGACGCAATGAAACCGTAATCAATGCGGCGCTGCCCTTTCATTCCATCGAGCATATTGATGAGCCGAGAAAAGAAACTAAACCGGAGCAGATAAGCTGGCTTGATACCACAGCAGGCAACTCAAAGGCTGGACTAATAAACTCATTTGGGGCGATAACAGGCTGATTCTCTCTTCGCTGGTGAACGGTCCGGTGCGTGAGGAGATTGAAAAACAGGGCGGTATGAAACTGATTTACATTGACCCGCCCTTTGCCGTGGGCGCTGATTTTTCCTACAATATTACCGTGAACGGCGAGGACGTGACCAAACAGCAGTCTATTATCGAAGAGATTGCCTACCGCGACACCTGGGGACGGGGCATTTCATCCTATCTTTCCATGATGTATGAACGACTGAAACTGATGCACCAATTGCTGGCAGAGGATGGGAGTATTTATGTACATTGTGATTATAGAATTAGTTCATTTATAAAAATATTGATAGATGAAATTTTTGGTGTAATTAATTATAAGAATGAGATTATATGGGCATATAGAGGTATGGCAGTCTCAAGAAATCACTATGTCAGAAGACATGACAATATTTATTTTTACTCAAAATCAGAAGATAACATATTCAATTGGGAGCGAATTGCAGAGGGATTGACTGATTCAACAATCAAAAAATATCGATATAAAGATGAAGAAGGTCGTCCCTTTAGATTGCATGGAAGAAATATTCAAGGTTCACCTATACAAAACCATACAGATATAGATTTGAAATGGCTAAAATCCAATCCAGAACTTTGCAGAGTAGATTATTTAGATGAAAAGAAAGGCTCAAAACCACGTGATTGGATTGTTATGGATTATATAAATGTTATGTCGGATGAACGAGTCGATTTTCCCACCCAAAAACCAGAAGCCCTGTTAGAACGCATCATCAAAGCCAGCAGCAACGAGGGGGATCTGGTCGCGGATTTCTTCTGCGGCAGCGGCACAACCGCATCAGTGGCGGAAAAGTTAGGCAGAAAATGGATAGCCTGCGACCTGGGCAGGTTTGCCATTCACACCACTCGCAAGCGTATGATACAGGTGCAGCGGGAACATAAAAAAGCAGGCAAACCCTACCGCGCCTTTGAGGTGCTAAATCTCGGCAAATACGAGCGCCAGTTTTTTTTCGGCGTGCCCCCCAACATTCCGCAACAGCAGCAGGAACAACTGCTGGAAGCCAAACAGGAGAAATATGTCAGTCTGATTCTGGAAGGATATTCGGCGCAGCCGGTTCAGGGACACAAATACCTGCACGGCAAAAAAGCCGGGCGCTTTGTGCATGTGGGACCATTGAGCGTGCCGGTCACCAAAACGCTGGTGGAAGATGTTTTTGAAGAGTGCCGTCAAAACATGATTACACAGGTGGATGTTCTGGGCTTTGAATTTGAGATGGGCTTGGTGCCATATATCAAAGACGAACTACGCCAACAGGGTGTGGATATCCGGCTGCGCTATATCCCACGGGAAGCCCTTGACAAACGGGCGGTGGACAAAGGGCAGGTGAAGTTTTACGACGTTGCTTACGTGCAGGTAAAACCGCACATCAATGGCAAAACCGTCACCATTGAATTGAACAATTTCACCACCTGCTACACGCAGGACGATCTCGAAGAACTTGAACAGTCGCTGAAAAAAGGCGGGTCAAAGGTCATCATTGAAAATGGGCAAATCACCAAACTGACCAAAGATGAGAGCGGCATTTTACAACGGGGATTGCTCACCAAAAACTGGATAGACTGGATTGATTACTGGGCGGTTGATTTTGATTACGAGGATAAAAAGGAACTGATACAGGTTGAAGAAGACGGCGATATAAAAGAAGTCTGGACGGGCAATTATATTTTCGAGAATATCTGGCAATCGTTCCGCACTAAAAAGAATCAAAAGATTGAACTGGTTACTTCGCCTTATACTTTTGAAAAAGCAGGCAAATACAGAGTAATGGTAAAAGTGGTTGATATTGTTGGTGTGGATACGTCGCAGATAGTAGAAGTAGAAATAAAATAAAGGACGGTATAATATCCGTTAAACGACATAATTAGAGTCAAAATTAATTTGAATAAAAGAAAGAGTCTCCCCCCAGACAAAACACCGGAGGTGTTTAACTCGACAAGCATGAAATCATTTTTAAGGGAAATCGGACATAAGTAATTCAACCCTTCAGGGTTGGGGACTTTGTTTTTGGTTCTTCAGTCAATAGGTTATACCTATTGTTATTCATGTTTAACCCTTGCAGTGTTTAGAGCAATGAAAACAAGAAAGGTGGTTGATAAAAATAAATGGCGTCCGATTAATCCCGGAGGGATTGAACATGAATAACATCAGACAAAGTCTGGTGAAAGAAAGATTCCCCCTCCCACCAAGCAAAACACCGGAGGTGTTTAACGTGATACAGAGCGTAACGCCGCAGCCGGAAAAAAGGTAATCCCGAGGTAAACCGGGGAGAATTTTTTGATTAAATGTAGAAATAGAGAAAAGGGATACCGGGAGCTGCCATCCAGAGAATCTATTTCTTTAGGACTTGAAAATAGAATCATTAATGGTTATACTATATCAACATGAATAGAGAAACGCGTTATGAGTCCATAATTTTGTCTATAGAGAAACCTTTAAGTTTCTTGATTAAGAAACTTTCTGTAAAAGTTTCTGCATGGAGAAACTTGTTTCTGGATAGAGAAACCTGTTTTGAGCGTAAATGTGCATTATAAACATATGTTAGATTTAATAGAAGGAGTAATAGAGATGGTTAAAAAGAATTTGATTATTATGGTAATGTTTTTATTTCCTATTATTTGCTTTTCTAGTGAAAATCTCGATATTAAAAAAAGTGATAGGGTAACTAATAAATTTTCAATTGGCATTAATTATTCTCCATTAGTGATAGATATTTATCAAGCATCAGGTAGTGGATTTTCAGTTACTTGTATTACTGATGCAGAGGCTTCGATCCAGTCGCTCATTCAATATAATGTATTTGAAAAACTTTCCATATTTTTTAGTTTTTCTTATCGGGATTCCGATACAAAGATGTACTACAAACGTACTAAATATAATGAAACACAGAATCAAGGACAGGAAACCATAGATGGTTATGAGATAAAAAGTGTTACTTCTTCAATATTACCGTTGATAGGATTTAAGTATTATTTAAAGTATCCAGAGATTAAAAAAGTATCTCCATATCTTAATTTTGGTGTGGGTAAGCAGTTTTTTTTAATTGATTACACTCGTAAGGATTTTGAAGAGGAGGAAACCAATTATATCATCATTAAGGACACAGGTGACGAATTTGATGAAGGAATAAATTCACCCTTTATACTACAGTTTGGATTTGGATCTGAATATTATTTAAACCAGGCAATTTCTTTCACCTTAAATACATCTTATGAATATTTAAAAATTAAATCATCATATAAATATTACAAAGAAGGGACAAGTGAATATGAATGGTATGATAAAATCGATCAAAATATTACAGATAAAAAGATAAATACTTTGTATAGTTTTGGAATATATTTCCATTTTTAATTTAAAATCTAACCATTGCCTACTTTTATATTAAAAACAACTATTTTCTTTAGATACGAGAGAAAAGACTAATTGCAGACAGTCTTAAATTACCGATTCTACTCTTTCGGCAGTCCCCGATAAATCGGGGCCGCGGGCATACTATCTTGGCTATATTT
>JADHVR010000120.1 GCA_016783885.1 Bacteroidales bacterium | reverse complement strand
GCTGACATGACACAGGGGCAACTTGCCGAAAAAGCAGGCTGCCGGACAGCCACCATCTCCGACCTGGAGAGGGGTAAGGCATCCGCCGGCTCTGAATTACTTGACAAAATTTGTCAAGTACTACAATTAAAACTAATATAAAAAAATGGGAAAATTATTGCTCGTAAGGACTAAGGATAATTTCATCAGGCTTGAATATGAGCCTAAGAAAAATATATTTTGGATAAATATTGACGGTGAATATGAACCGCCAAAAAAAGACCTACATAATGCATGCATATATTTTTGTGCATGCGGGGAGGATTTTTTTTACGATTTGATGGATCAATTCAATACGATCCAGCAGATAGCTAGTAAAAATCTTTCAAAAATATCTTAACGAAAAACAACTTCCCAAAAGCACTTTTATTTTTTGTCCTTTCCACCACAATTTCTTAGTATTATCATTGCATCATGCACACCATAAAGATCAATGATTATAAAGCCACCGTCCCCGGCTCATGGAATGAATTGAATAAAAAACAATTGTTTATTATTATCCGGTTTTTCCTTCTCGGCTTACCCGAAGCCGATTTTAAATTAAAAACTATCCTAACATTTCTGAATATTAAAATACTTGCAAAAAAGCCTGTTAATGATCCTGCCGATAACAATTCATTCTTGTATGTGCTACACAAGAACGGCTATAAGAATTTTCTTGTGGCGCCTGATCAGTTGGTAGAGATTTCAAATACCCTTGACTTCCTGTTTGAAACAATAACCGACGAAGGCGAAGAAATAAGAATAATGAATAGCCATTTATCAGTGAATCTTTTACCGAAATTCACTTATAAAAACAAAACATTCTACGGCCCGGCAGATAAGTTATTTAATATAACTTTTGCCGAATACATTGTCGCCGAAACAAATTACTTAAATTTTCTCAAATCAAAAGATGAACTTGACTTAAATAAATTGGTTGTAACCTTGTACCGCTTTAAAGACCCTGAATATATACCAGATAATGTTAAAACCAAAGGCGATCCGCGGGAGCAGTTTAATGATCACCTGATCGGTCGGCGAGCTGTTAATATATCCAAATTAAATACTGAAATCAAATACGCTGTTTTCATGTTTTACAAAGGGTGTCGGAATTTTATTGTGAAACAGTTTCCGGCAGCGCACAAGCCTCCTAAAAAGAAAAGCAGTAATAATCTTGGGTTCCTGAGCCTGGTCGATGCTCTAACGGGGGGCGATGTGACGAAAACCGACTCTGTTAGGAAATCATATCTATATGATGTGATGGTGAGATTAGAGCAGGCTGCTATAACTATTGAAGAAATTGAAACAATAAAAACAAAAAAATAAATATCATGGCTGAATTCAAATTTACGGAATATATGCTTGAAATCGCTGAGGCGCTTAAAGAAATATTACACACTGCCGGGGATAAACACTTTTCCCGGATCAGTTCTTTACCCGCCCTTGAAGAATATCTTCAAAATATGACATTCAACTCCGGTTGGCAGATCCTGGTAGTTGATAATCGAACCGGAAGATATGATGACAGTTCTAAGTCTGATAATCTTTTAGATCGGCAGCTATATTCTTTCTATCTCGTTAAATCTATTAAATTAAATGATTTTGATGCCCGTGAACAACTGATTAGGGACGCCGAAATCGTCCTTAAAAAAATTCTCAGCAAATACTTCTATGATAAGCGCAGTTGCCTTAATGGGCTTCGCGACTTACAAAGAAATTCGATTACATACGATACTATTGGCCCGATAGGCAACGAGTGCCACGGACTGATGGTTCACTTTTCTATTATTGAGCCTCCTGGTATTATTTATAACGAGGATGACTGGTCATGGCCGTAAACGTAAACCTTAATATAACCGTTGAAGCATGGGCTGATATTGTCATTAAAAACTGGCGACAGAAAATCGTTGAGATGGATATCGGTTCTACCGGTCAGTTATTTGATAGTTTCGCACATGAGATAATAAGTAATTCTGGAGGTAAGCCAGAGCGTGTCGAATTTGCATTCAAATATTATGGGAAGTTTGTGGATATGGGTGTTGGCAAATATATTTCATTAGGAAGTAATATACAAACCAAACGTAAGTCTAAAAAATGGTATAGTCCTGTCCTCTATTCAGAAGTTTTAAAACTACGTGAGATATTGGGTAAGAAATATAGCATTCTTGGGGCAGGTGTAATTGCTGAGAATATTCGTGAAGGTGAAAAGGAAAGCACTTCTAAAAAAGCTCCGGGTAAATCGATACAAAAAGATAAATCCGAACTCACGGAAATGGATAGGGCATGGATGAAGCGTTATGGGCTGTTGTAATTTTAAGCTCCTCCCCCTGCCCCCTCAGAGAGGGGGATAATTTCCCCCTTTTCAAGGGGGATTAAGGGGGAGGGGGAAAAACAACTAAAAATAAAGCCCTCTAACAAACGAACTCAATCGGTTCGGTATAAAACATCATCTCTTTTTTATCAAAAGTATGACATAATGGCAAGTTTTAATCAAAACGATTTTAATAAATTTGGATATTAATACAAAGTAAGTATGTCCTTTTATTTCTAAAATTCCTTCCATATTCTTGCTTGAAAATTAAATACAATGGCAGAAGTCGCAAAAGCATCGGTTTACTTAGATGATAACCAGGCAGCCGAAAAACTCAAAGAACTCAGTATTCAGGCGGATAAATTTGCTAAAAAAATGAACGAAGCCCGAAAGGCTAATGATAAAGCCGGTTTCGATAAAGCAAAAAAAGAATATACAGCCGCTAAAAAGGAAATGAACTCCTATAAAAGTTCAGTGGTAGATGTTACTAAGGTTATGAACAACCTTAGCGGAACATCTATGAATAACCTGATTAAAACCCAGCGCACCCTTGAAAGACAAATCAAAGGGATGAATAAAAATACAAAAGAAGAAATTGCCTTATACAAAGCCAAAGTAGCCCAATTAAAGAAAGTAAAAGCTAAAACAAGCGAGGTACGCAAGGAAATGAGTGGGTTTAGCACTGCTACCGGAAAGGTAAGAGGTGGGTTGATGAAATTAAAAAACCTTCTTCCGGTGTTGGGGATTGGGGCATTGATATTAGGTTTTAAAAGATTGACTAAAATAATTGCTGATTTTGGGAAGAAAGCATCGGGGCTTTCAGCGATAACCGGATTGGTTGGAAAAGATTTGGAATGGATAAAAGAAAAATCCCGGGAAATAAATGCAGATCTTAAACGAACAGGCATATTAATTCAACAAACAGGCACCGATATACTTGACGCATATAAAATTGTAGGAAGCGCAAAGCCTGAATTATTAAAACATAAGGAGGCACTTGCGGAAGTTACAAAGCAAACCATCATTCTTTCAGAGGCTTCGGGTATGACCTTGGTCGATGCCGTGAAATCATTAACCGGCGATCTGAATCAGTTCAATACATCGGCTGACCAATCCAGCAGATTTATTAATGTAATGGCTGCAGGCGCACAAGCCGGCGCAGGTGATATTCAATATATAAGCGATGCTATTGAAAAGTCTGGAACCACAATGAACCTAATGCATATTTCCTATGAAAAAGGAGTGGCTTTAGTTGAAGCTGTTGCCCCGAGATTTGCAAAAGCCGCAATGGCTGGAAATTCATTAGATAAAGTTTTGTTAAAAATGAAGGAAAAGGGCATTGGTTATACTAATGGTGTTTTTGATATAAATGCAGCACTTTTGGAATTAAAAACCCGGTTCAATCAAGGGGAAACGTCTGCCGAATTATTTGGTGTAGAACATTCAAAAATGGCAGAAATTCTGGTGCAAAGTATTGATGAAATTAATCGTTACACAGAAGTTATTACGGGGACCAATACAGCCGTTGAAATGGCGATCACTAATACAGACAATTTACGGGGGGAGTTAGATAATACAGGAATAAGCTGGACTAACTTATTAATAAGTTTAAATGAGGGGAATGGAATTATTTCCAGCTCATTTAGGACAGTTGTTGGATGGGTTAATAAGTTTATCAGAGGTCTTGAAATACTCAATAAATATGGGTCAAAAAAGAATTTTTACAAAATAATGAATGCCGATTTGGAAAAACAGAGTAAGATTATAGATGAAGTGAACAGGCAAATGAATATTGAGATCGAAGTAAGAAAAAAAACCGGCGAAACCACGAAACAATATTACGAGAACCGTTTATCTCAAATGAAAAGCCAAAGTAAGGAATATCAGGCTAAATATGAAATTGAGATAATAGCCCTTGAACATATTTTATCGTTAATAAAAGAACAAGAGGAAGCAGAAAAAAGAAGAAATGAATTATTAGAGATCGCAAGAAAAAAAGAGGAGGACGCCGCAAAAAAAACAGCGGAGGAAGCCGCTAAAAAAGCAGCGGAGGAAGCCGCTAAAAAATCATTCGACCCAACCAAAATAGACGATGAAGAAATAAGGCATATTATTGAAATGGGTAAGCAGAAACAAGCTGCTTATGAAAAAATCCGCCAGGAAAATATTATCAGCCTTAAAGCTGCTTTTGACAAGGAAACCACACTCCGTCAAACAAAACATAATGAAGAACTCCTTTCACTCGGTAATAACGAAGAAGGTAAAAAACAATTAAAAGAAAAATTTCGCCAGGAAGAATTACAAAGGCAGATTGATTTTTTGAATACAGTTATTGCCGAATGTAAGAATATAATTAATGCGGGCGGAATTGAAGGGCTTAGTATTGAAGAAGCAATGCTTTCAGATGAAGAAAAGGACGCGCTGCTTACTAAAATTGACGAACTAAAACTCAAATTATCCGAGCTTCAGCTTGCAATGCCCGGAGCAGAGGGTGAGGAGGAAGGTAAGGGTGCCGGTATATTTGGCTTATTTGGCATGTCCGATGAGGACTATGAAAAATTAGAACAAGATTTTCAATATGCTATAAACATTGCCAGTCAGATTGGTGAAATGTGGAGCGCTATAAATCAAAGAATGACCAATGAGGAAAATGAAAGATTACGGCAATATGAGAATAATGCTGATAAAAAAAGAAGAGCACTTGAAAAACAGCTTAATTCAGGGCTTATCAGCCAGGAACAATATTTTAACAGTATCACAAAATTAGATGCAGATCTCGATAAAGAACGTAAAAAGGTTGAAATAGCGCAAGCTAAAAGGGCACGCAAACAGGCTGTGTTTCAGATACTCTTAAATACCGGAATAGCTATTATGAATGCACTTGCAACAGCTCCATCCATTATCGTCGGTTTTGTTATGGCTGCATTAGCTGCTGTCTTGGGAGCTGTACAATTAGCTGCCATCCCGCCTGTTCCAAGCTATGGTTCCGGTAACTACTTAGATGTAATCGGTGCCGATGACGACAAAAAATACCATGCAAAAGTTACCGACAGCAAGCATCCTTCAGGATTGTATAATGAACCTACTTATGTGCCGGGCTTCGGGCTGTTTGGCGAAACCAAAAAACCCGAACTTGTGTTTAATCCGGAGGATACTGAAATGTTGCTCAACACCCCTGGCATTATTAATGCAATTAACGCAACCCTGAACAGATCTCCGCAACACCAGGAAGGCAATACACGTGAAATTATAACCAACACCGAAACCTTCACCGACCCGGCATTATTAGCTATAATGGAAAGGATCGAGGAGAAACTTAGCGAACCCGCAAAGGCTTATCTTGTAACAGATGAAGATTATATCGATACGCATAAAGAAGTAATCGAAAAGCATGATGAACTGCTTAGACAGGTTAATGGGTAAAATGAAATGGAAGTGGCTGAGTAATTTAAAGCAGCTAATACCTCCCCCTGCCCCCTCAGAGAGGGGGATAATCTCCCCCTCTCGAGGGGGATTAAGGGGGAGGTATTTTGTCCTTTCCTTTTCCTAATATCTCCCTCATTTTTGCATACATGACATTATCACTCCTGAAATCACCGCCTAAAGTTTCACTCGTTGGAAATGACATCCTGTTTAAAATCAATACGGATAATCAATATTCTATTGCCGGCTCATCTGCCGAATTGGTTTTCAAATTCAATGGAAAAGATACAACACCCGGAAATAAATTTAAACTCGAATTTTTAAATAATGAACTCGAATTCGAGCTTGCTACCACACCCGACGGATCAGGCACTCAGCTTCCAATAGCAGCAGCCGGCGAATTCCTTTCTATGTGGGTTGATAATATGGCTAAGTATATGGGCTATAATTATTTACTTTCTTTACATTATGAAATTGAACGTACAACACTTCTGCCGGATGAATTTATTTATATCACGGCAAAAGAAAAAGGTACCGATTACTCGATTATTTTCACAAACGATCCTGTAAATCCGGTGCAAAATTTACATGAGCATTCTAATACACCAGGGGTTAGTCCTGTTGTTCGTGATTTCTACCAGTTATTAGCCAAAATCTGGCTTAAAGGCACAAGCGAAAATACCTTATTGGGCGAGGACAGGCTCACACCCGATGATGAAGGAGATGTAAGATTTACAATCCAGGAATATTTTAAACCCGAATTAATCTCCGAATTTGCTTATCCCGAAAATAATGAGGTGCGGATTATCAAGCGCACCGATTTTATTAAACAATTCTTTATCGAGTACGCCGAAACCTACGATAATATTTCTAAACGACTGTACAGCACCGAAGGAATTTTAACATATGCAATGCAGGGAAAAATTAATCAGCAAAAAGTCAATATTCTTAATGACTTAGATATGTCTTTTTGGGACGAAATAATCGCTTCACAAATGTTTCTCACCTGGCATCCGCTCGAAAAGACTATTTCAGCCTGGCAACCCGAAAAATTATATTATCTGAGCTTTACCCGCGCTTCGGTTTTATATGTAAAAGCCAAATCCGGAGACGGAGGTGTTGGAGGAGATGAAGGAGGTTTTGAATTCACAATCGGTTCGATTGCATGCGATCAATATGATGTAATCGAGATATGCTGCGGACACGATATTCTTGGTCTGCAATATCTCACGGGATTGGTTAGCCCTTACGAAGTTTGGGTTGAAAATGATTCCGGAGAAATAATTTCCGAGATCAGAACCTATATCGTAGATGATCAATACCGGGAAAATGAATATGTTTTCCTTTTCAAAAATTCTCTCGGCGCTTATGAAACCTTGCGCACTACCGGCATTCAGGCTAAATCAAATAAATATGAGCATACCTTAATCGAAATGATAAAGGTCGAGGGTGATTCGAGCTATTCCGAAGAATCTAGTATGGAATCGTGGATGGAGGAAACCTTCAAAGCGAATAGCGGATGGATAACAAAAGAGGAACTTGACTGGACTAATGATTTTGTCCTTTCTGTTGACAGATATATTATCGAAAATTGGAAATTATTTTCGGTTTTGGTAACGAGCACGAAAATATTTCAGCATAAGGATAATGAATATCTCTATATGATCGAGTTCGAATATAAAAAATCAGCGAAAGCCTCGGCTTATAATAATGTGCATTCTATTAATCCCTGGCTAGAAGAAACAGGGATACCGATTTTAACGGAAAATGAGGAACTAATTTTAATATAAAATGGCAGGAATAAAATTTTCAAATCTTGATTCGATAAGCAGTGTAATCCAGTCGGCTTATGTTGCCGTTCTTCAAGCTGGTAAAGTCTATAAATCTTCATTGCAGACATTTTTCGCAAATTATTATACAAAATCACAAGTCGATGCTTTATTGGCTGCAATCCAGGCGGGAGGAGTGCAGTGGGCTTTCGATATACAAACCGGAAAAACTATCAGCATCGGCGAAAATCTATACTCACATAACCTCGGCACCGATCAGTTCTTTTTTGTCGCTCAGGATTCAGACGGAAAACAAATAAATCCTACGGTAAATGGCAAATCATCTAATTCAATTACACTCAAAAGCACGCGTGAGCATACTAATGTAACATTTATATTTTTTGGATAACAATTAAATTTTTAAATACCATGAAAAAAATATTTTTTAGTCTTGTTTTTTTAATTCCCTTTCTTCTTTTCTCACAGCATGAAATTGATGATGACCTCGACGTTTATGGTAATATTAAAAGTAGAGTTATGGGCAAAAAAGTTCAGGCATCGGTTGGACATTTCGATCAGATTCAGCTATTAGGCGTTTTTCTTGATACTAACAGTATTCCCCCTGTCATTGAGGTCAATGGTGGCGGACTTCTTATTGTTGACCCGAATTATAAATTTTCAATTAACGGTTCGGACGTCTGGCGAAATATTTACGACCCTTTTGCATACGGTGCAGATAATACCGGCGCAAGTGATGCAACGGGATATTTTAATTCGAAATGTCCGGGAGGCGATTGCGGAGATGTATTTTATCCGGCAAAGGGCACATATAGAATTGATGGCACTGTTAATTTTCCGTCTAATTCAGTTCTAAAAATGGATCCGGAAACTATGCTTGATGGTTATGGTACCCTGCATGGCGACTCTACATACATCGATGCAGGCAGATATCAGATTTTTAGCGTTAATTTAACTATAACTGGCATTTGGTTGGTGATTAATCCTTTTCCAGAATGGTTTGGATTGTCGGCATACGGTGATTATGCTCCCGGATTTCTTGCAAAAATAGACAGTCTGAGACACACAGATGAATGGATTAATTTTTATCACAATCCTTATTTTCAAGGAAATCTGGCTGTTAAGGATTCAATAGGAATAGG
>JADHVR010000045.1 GCA_016783885.1 Bacteroidales bacterium | reverse complement strand
TAGCTTCGGGCAAACACCCATGTCGAATAAACCCTGTGAATTATTTTTTTCTTTTAGCGATATAAGTCCTGATGAAGTTTTGCCGAGTTTACCGGTTATCAGTGTTAGGTTTTTTAATTCATACGCAGCCTGTGAGCAAATCTCCTTCTCGGAAAAGACAATTATTGCATTCATTTCCCTGTTGAATTCCTTGGCAAATTCTATGATCGTATCCATGAACTTCACTCCTGATTTCTCAACTAATTCAACGAAGTTTTCTTTTAAGACCGCTTTCCTGTACTTTTCAAACCCTTCACAGTTATCATTAATAAATAACCTGTTTTCAAATCCGTTAGCCACAAGATAGTAGTTTACAGCTTTAATAAAATGATAATACGATTTGATATCAATAACTTTATCAACCTTGTGTTTCATCTTGCTATCGTGATGGATAGTAATAAGTTCAACAGGAATTTTTTGCTTATACCGGGCATTGTTGATTATAAAGCCGGCAACAGCATTATCCATGTTAGTCTCTGATCCGATAAGATATATTTTGCCGGCGCCACTGATCTGTTCAAATGGCACATTGGCAAAAGAATCGAAAATGTATCCGTCACCGCGGTTCAGGTAATGAAAGCTGGTTATATTATTTGTTTTTACTCCGCCACGCGCCAGTTTCTGTACAAGGTACATTTCTTCATTTGAAAGGCGCGCTCCGGCAAAAAATGCGTTATCGTCAGGTTTTACGCCTTTGATTTTTTCAGTGATTATCTTATATGCCTTTTTATAAGTAATTTCTTTGAATCTTCCTCTTATCTTAAGCAAAGGCATCGTTATTCTTGTTTTGTCATTCAGGTAATTATAACCGAATTTCGGGAAGCGGCACAGATTTCCGTCTTTATTCACCAGCCCTTCCCTGCCTGTGGTTTTCATAACAAAGCCATTCTTATGATGAAGAGTGATTGTACAGCCTATTGAGCAGTAATTACAGATGGTATCAATATCTTCAAGCCTTACAGGTCCGGGTTTGAAAAAGAAATTTTCTGTAATAGCGCCTGTCGGACAGGTTGAAATACACAACCCGCATGATTCACAATTTGCATCCTGCAAACTATCACCCAAACTCGGAGCCACAAAAGTTTCAAAACCACGATTTACCAAACCCAATGCGTTGGCTCCTGCTACTTCGTTACAGATTCGGACACAACGCGCACAAAGAATACATTTGTTATTGTCGATCTCGATGAACGGATGCCTGAAATCAATTTCATGTTCTTTAAATTCACCGATATATACGCCTTGGTCTGCTTCGTATTCCGAGCAATATTTTTTCAGGTCGCAGGTAAAATATTCGGTACAACCACATTCGAGGCAACGTTGTGTTTCGTGTTTGGCAACTTCTTCGCTCTTGTATCCCAATTCAACTTCCTTAAAGTTTAATCTTTTCTTAGGGTTAAGGGTGGGCATTTCTTCACGAAGCTGTTTTTCATATTTGCCAATATAATCCTCTTTAACTTGTGTTTTGAAATTATCGCGTTTGCTGAGGAATTCCTTTTTAGGAGGTTCAGGCGGTAAGCCTGTCAGGTATTGATGACAGCTTCTTGAAGCAACCTTTGCCTGCCCTACTGCTTCTATCAGTGTTGCGGGACCCGTAACACCGTCGCCGGCAGCAAAAACATTTTCAATTCCGGTTTGTAAGGTTTTTGAATCGGCATTAATATCTCCCCAGCGGTTGAGTTTTAATTCGCCTTTATCAGTATGTTCATTGATGTCATTAAGGAAATTCACACTGGTTTTTTGCCCGATAGCTGCCAGTATATAATCTACTTTTATTTCAAATTCCGAGCCTTCAATCGGTATTGGTCTTCTTCTTCCCGAGGCGTCGGGTTCGCCTAATTTCATTTTAAGACATGTAACAGATTTTACTCTGCCCTTTTCATCTTTGTTGACACGGGAAGGATTGGTCAGCAGCATGTATTCAACGCCTTCCAACTTTGACTCATGAATTTCGATGGGGTTGGCAGGCATTTCTTTTTCAGTTCTACGGTAAATTATGTAAACTTTATCGGCTCCGCAACGAACAGAAGTACGGCAGCAGTCCATAGCAGTGTTTCCACCGCCGATTACAGCAACTTTTTTTCCTTTGAAATCATATTGCTTTCCTGTAACTTCCATTTCTTTAAGAAAATCGGTTCCCGGGAAAACATTTTCAGCATCATCACCTTCCGTTCCGGTGAGAGTACCTTTTTGTGAACCGATGGCAAGAATAAAAGCATCGTAGCGGTCTTTATATTCTTTAAAACTATTATCCTCTCCTAATTTTTTATTATAAAAAATATTAACTCCCATTTCCGTAATGTTATCCACTTCTTTCTGAAGGATGTCATTGGGAAGTCTGTATTCAGGTATTCCGTATCTAAGCCAGCCACCGGCATTAGGACTTGCCTCATAAATATCAGCCTGGTGCCCTTCTTTCTGAAGGAAAAAAGCTGCGGACAAACCACCGGGTCCGGCGCCGATCACAGCTACTTTTTTACCTGTTGATTCTTTAATAACGGGTTTCCATTTGTTCGGCGATTCAAGGTCAATATCAGCAGCAAATCTTTTCAGGTAATCAATGCCTACCGGAGAGCCTTCGTCTAAAAGATTCCGGCGACAGGCAACTTCACAGGGTCTTACACATACACGTCCGCAAATTGCCGGTAATGGATTTGTTTCCTTTATCAGAGCCACAGCTTCGTGGTACATCCCTTTTTCGATATACGAAATATACCCCTGTACATCAACGCCCGCAGGGCAGGTTTGTTTACAGGGTCCCATGCAATCAGCGTAGTGGTTGCTAATTAGGAGGTCAAGGGCTGTTTTGCGTGCTTTCCTGATATGTTCGTTATCGGTTTCTATCTTCATACCCTCAACTATTATTGTAGAGCATGATGGTTGCAATCCCCTGAAACCCTCTATTTCGACAACACAAACGTAGCAGGATGTATAAGGCACGATTCGCGGATCGTGGCATAATGTCGGAATTTCTATTCCATGCCTCTGAGCCAGTTCAAGAATAGATTCTCCTTGTATCCCTTTAACGGTTTTTCCGTTAAGAATTATATTTAAATTATCACCCATTTCTAATAATAGATTATGAAACTTTGATAGCATCAAATTTACACCTGGAGTAGCACATACCGCACTTAATACAGTCGTCCTGACGGATGAAGTGAACTTCTTTTTTATTACCGTCAATGGCATTGGACGGACAGTTTTTTGCACAAACGGTACATCCCGTACATTTTTCAGGATCCACTTCATAAGTCAGCAGAGGTTTACAAACTTTGGCAGGACATTTTTTATCCCTGATATGAGCCTCATATTCATTCCTGAAATATTTAATAGTAGTAAGCACGGGGTTCGGTGCTGTTTGACCCAAACCACACAGTGAACTTTCCTTTATCTGGTATGCGAGGTCTTCCAGTTTTTCAATGTCGCCTTCTTCTCCTTTGCCTTCGGTTATCCTGATAAGTATTTCTAACATCCGTTTGGTTCCTATACGGCAGAAAGTACATTTGCCACAGGATTCCTTTTGTGTGAAATCGAGGAAGAATTTTGCCACATCTATCATACAAGTAGTTTCGTCCATAACCACCATGCCGCCTGATCCCATGATTGCGCCCGTAGCATTTACCGAATCATAATCGATAATTGTATCTGCCAGATGTTCTGGAATACAGCCGCCTGAAGGACCTCCCATCTGTACAGCCTTGAATTTTTTATCTCCTTGTATGCCGCCGCCTAACTTAAATATCACATCCCGTATGCTCATTCCCATAGGAACTTCAACCAGTCCTGAACGTTTTATTTTACCGGCAAGTGCAAATACCTTTGTTCCTTTACTTTTTTCAGTGCCGTATTTGGAATACTCCTTAGCACCGTGAAGAATGATCCAGGGTATGTTAGCAAGGGTTTCAACATTATTGATATTAGTAGGCATTTTCCATAGTCCTGATGCAGCAGGGAACGGAGGACGTTTGCGAGGCATTCCTCTTTGACCTTCTACCGATGCGATTAAGGCGGTTTCTTCACCACAAACGAATGCTCCGGCTCCTTCTTTTATAAATATATCAAAATTAAATCCCCGGATCCCTAAAATATTCTGACCCAGATATCCTTTTGCTCTTGCCTGTTCAATAGCGATATTCAGTCGTTTAATAGCCAGGGGGTATTCGGCACGGCAATATATGATGCCTCCTGATGCTTCAATGGCATAAGCTCCGATTATCATTCCCTCAACCACAGCATGAGGATCGCCTTCCAGTACGGAACGGTCCATGAAAGCACCGGGATCGCCCTCATCAGCATTGCAGATAATGAACTTTTCGTCGGCTATATTATTATTGGCAAACTTCCATTTTAATCCGGTTGGAAAGCCGCCACCTCCCCTGCCTCTCAACCCTGAACCCAGAACAGCCTGTATTACATCAAGGCGCGACATGCCGGAACCTGCAATTATTTTGATAGCCCTGTATCCGCTTCTGCTTTCATATTCTTCGATGGATTCGGGATCAATGTATCCGCAGTTACGAAGAGCTATTTTGACTTGTGAATCTGTGAATTCGTTGTCAACGGTTTTAAAGAAATCGGATTGAACAACATACTCTTTAATCGGTTCTTGTTGATTAATGTGCTTTTCGATCAGTTCAACGGCTTTATCCTCATCAATATCACCGTAAAGGTAAGAGCCTGATTTGTCGATAATCTCCACCAACGGCTCCCTGTAACACATTCCGACACAACTGGTCTTTTTTAGTTCGAACCCGAGGTTCTCAGCTTCTTTTACAGCTTCTATCTTATCATATACTTTTTTAGCTCCCGCTGCTATACCACAACTTCCAAGTCCGACGATTACTTTAGTTGCTTCCATATTTTTTAGTTCGATTTTCTAATTGTTTTCGCGAATCCTGATGTTTTTAATAATCTTCACAGCCTGGTTTCCGGTAAGTTTTCCATAAGTTTCATCACCAATCATCATAACCGGAGCAAGGGAACAACAACCCAGACATGCAACAGATTCAAGGGTAAATATTCCATCCTCTGTTGTTTCTCCATCTTTTATTTTAAGCGCTTCCTCTAATGAATCGGTAATTGTATTAGCATTCTGAACATGACATGCCGTACCATGGCAGACTTTGATAATATACTTTCCTGCGGGGTTCAGCCTGAACTGAGCATAAAAGGTGGCAACTCCGTACATATCGCTTAACTTCAGCCCTGTTTCTTTTGATATTTTCCCGAAAGCTTCCATGGGGATATATCCGAAAATATTTTGTGTCGCTTGTAGCAAAGGTATCAGGTTGCCTTTTTTATTTTTATATTTTTCTATTACTAATTCGAGTGCCGACAGATCGACAGGATCCTTAACTTCTGCCGTGGTTTTACTACTAATTCTTGCTATTCGCATTGCCTTGTTATTTATTTATGTTGGACAGTAAAATTATAAACTGTTTTTTTTCTTGCTTAGAGTTGATAGTTTTTTGTGCATTGCATTAGCAGCTATCCGTCCGGCGCCCATAGCTTCGATAACTGTTGCCGAGCCTGTTACAATATCTCCGCCTGCGTAAACAAATTCTTTAGGAGTTTCGTTAGTTTTGGGATTTACCTCAATATATCCCCGTTTGTTAAGCTTTAAATCAGGTGTTGACTGGAAAATTATCGGATTAGGACCGTTACCGATAGCGACAATAACCATGTCGCAGTCTAAAGTAAAATTGGAATTTTCTATCGGGACAGGTCTTCTTCTGCCCGAAGAGTCAGGTTCGCCTAACTCCATTTTTATACACTCCATTCCTTTTACCAGGCTTGTATCCGTACCGATATATCTTACCGGACTCGTTAACAGCCTGAACTTTATTCCTTCTTCATCGGCATGATGCACTTCTTCGCTACGGGCAGGCAATTCATTTCTTGATCTTCTGTAAACTATTGTAACTTCTACGGCCCCGGTCCTCAGTGCAGTTCTTGCACAATCCATTGCCACATTACCACCGCCGATTACAGCAACTTTGTTTCCTTTTGGCATTGGTGTATCATATTCAGGGAATCTGTATGCTTTCATAAGGTTCATCCTGGTCAGGAATTCGTTAGCCGAAAAGACGTTGCCAAGACTTTCTCCTTCAATTCCCATAAACCAGGGTAGTCCGGCACCAACACCAATATAAACAGAGTCGAAATGATCGAGCAGTTCGTCGATTGTTAAAATATTTCCTATTACATGATTTAATTCAATCCGGCATCCCATTTTCTTTAAGTAATCTATTTCGAACTGGACTATGGATTTAGGTAATCGAAATTCGGGAATACCATAAGTTAAAACACCGCCCGTTTCATGCAAAGCTTCAAAAATTGTTACCTCGTAACCTAATTTTCGCATATCTGCAGCTATTGTTAAACCGCCCGGGCCGGAACCTATTACAGCAATTTTTTGGTTTGTATTATTCCTGATCTCAGGAATTTTCACAAGGTCCATTTTTCTTTCATAATCAGCTACAAATCTTTCCAGCCTTCCGATAGCCACAGGTTCATCTTTTATTCCGAGAACACATTTAGCTTCACACTGACTTTCCTGGGGGCAGACACGTCCGCAAACAGATGGCAGAACATTAGTTTCTTTTATTTTTTTTACAGCAGCATCGAATTTTTCTTCTGCAATCAGGGCAATAAATGAAGGGATATCGACATTTACAGGGCATCCTTCAACACATCTCGGTTTCTTGCATTGCAAACACCTTCCTGCTTCAAGAAGGGCTAACTCTGAAGTATATCCATACGGAACTTCCTGGAAATTGTCGATTCGTAATCTCTGGTCTTGTTCGGGCATATCCTGGCGCGGAATCTTCAGCTTTATTTTTTTCTCATCTTCTTTTGTAATCCCGTGCCATTCACATCCGTGTTTCAGGCAAAAATAAAAAGGTATTAACTTTGCATAAGCCGAAACAATTGCTTTCCCAACATTTGAGCCACATTCCCCGCATTTTACATCAGGATCTATCAGGCTTTTTTTGCATTGAGGGCAAAGAAGATCATCTAATACATCACCCATTTTTATAGGTATTGACGCTTTTATATCGAATACATCAAGAAAAGGACTAAGCTTTAATACGAGGTCTTTGTTCTTATATCTTGCATTAAAGATCAATGATTTTTCATGCTTTCTTTCAACATTAAAAGTGTTACTGCAATGCGGGCAATAAAAACTTAAATATGTTTTGTATTTTAAATATCTGACATCTTGTTCTAACATATTGTTTCGGTATTTTTAAATTGTTGACTGATATCAAATTTAAAGATAAAAGTAAAAAGGTAAAAGTTTTCAGGGAGATACTTTTTACTTTTGTCTTATCTAATCGAATATAACAAAGAATCCTTTTCTTGTTTCAAATAAAGAGAATTTCTATTTATCAACTCCTCAAAATCAACTTCATGTCCGATAAAATCGGGACCGTCAACGCAACAAAATTTTGTTTCATTATTAACTTTTACTCTGCATCCGCCGCACATACCTGTCCCGTCAATCATAATAGGGTTTAAACTGACCATTGTTTTGACATTATATTTTTCTGTCAGTTTGCAAACATTTTTCATCATAATAATCGGGCCGATAGTATATATCAGCTTAATATCAAATCTTTCTTCAAGGTATTTTTTCAAAGGCTGGGTAACAAATCCTCGTTCGCCATAGCTGCCATCATCAGTTGTAACAACGATTTCATTACAAACAGCTCTCATTTCATTTTCCAGGATAAGCATATCTTTTTCTTGTGCACCCATAATACCGATTACATAATTGCCGGCTTCTTTAAAGGCTTTTGCAACATGATAAAGAATAGCCACACCCGTACCGCCACCTACCATTACAACCGTTCCCATTTTCTCAACTTCAGCGGGTCTTCCAAGCGGACCAACAACATCCATTAAAATATCGCCTTCGTTCAATGAGCGCATTAATGCCGTTGTTTTCCCAACAACCTGAAAAATTATTGTTATTATTCCTGCAAAGTCATCTTTATCAGCAACAGTCAGGGGAATCCTTTCTCCTGTTTCGTTTACTCTGATAATTACAAATTGTCCGGCTTTAATTTTTTTTGCAATCTTCGGAGCGCTAATATCAAAACGTATTATCGTTCCTTTTGCCATTTCCTGCTTTTTTACAATCTGAAACATCTTTTGATATTGAATATTTTCTATTTACTTTTTACTATTAAACTTCAAACCCTAAACCTTAAACCATATCTACCATTCCATACTATCTTCCAAATCAATATCGTGCAAGTCGGCTTTGCTTAATCCATGCCATGTGCATCCTTTTTTTGAACATAAATAAAAATCTATAAGCTTTGTTCTTGCACTTATTGCGATTTTTGCAGCATGTGAACCACATTCTCCGCATTTTTCCCCTTTTTCTATAAGGCTGGTATTACAACGAAAACATTTCAAGTCTTTAACAACCTGGTCTTCGGGTATTACCATTGTTGATTTAGTTGTGAATACATTCAGATAGGGACTTAAAAAGACAAAACCTGTTTCGTCATCATCTCTTATAACTTTCAGCTTCACCAATCCTTTTTCTAATATTGTTTTTTTACAATGAGGACAATAGGTATGCAGAAATGAGCCGGATTCAATAATTTCTTTAGATTCATCTGTTTCAACAAGCCCTTCAGGCAATGGTCCGTTAAAATCGCCAAGATGATAAAGTTTTTTCAATGCTAATGAAATATCATCAAATTCAAGAAAATGACCACTGCATCCGGCTCGTGAACAAATACTGACCTTCCCGCCGATATCTAATAATAGAGGTGTCATCGGAGCATCACATGTTTCACATTCATTGCTGCTCGTAATTTCTTTGTTACAATGAGGACAGGTAAAATGTACAATTTCTTTCAGAGGAATTTCAACATCACATCTGTAATTATAGCTTTCGTATATAGAGCTTAACCTGATAAGCCCGGTACCTTTTTTTGTTTTAATAATTAATTTTATCCCGGGTCTTCCGTCAACCGGAAAATCTTCATCCATAAGTGATTTTTCACATAACGGACATTTTACATTCAAATATATAAAATCAAATAGTATATCGTCCATAATAATAATAGTTTAACAGTTATTTAATGAGTTAAAATTCATTCCAATTAAAATGTGTACAATAATATGAATTTTTTAATTAATTTGCGAAGCTATGTTTTTTTTATTCTGTATTTTTATACGGTTAATTTTTTTAGTTTTTAATTAAATATTGAATTAACTAACTCATACAGTAACATTTATTAATAGTTAATGCCAGGATCAACAAATACAATTCTTGAACAAAATCCTTCTAACGACAAAGGAAGTCTGATTACAATACTTCAAGAGGTTCAGAAAGAGGAAGGATACATTTCGCAGGAAGCTATTGTTAAAATTTCCAGGCATTTAAGGATTTCGAGAAGCACGATTTATGGTGTAGCTACTTTTTATTCGCAATTTAGATTCAATCCCCCCGGCCGAAATTCAATAAAGATATGTCTGGGTACTGCCTGTCATGTACAGGGAGGTGATTTTTTATTAAATGCACTACAATTGGAAATAGGGATTAAACCGGGTGAAACAACTGAAGACAGAAGATTTGACCTGGGGAGGGTAGCTTGCCTGGGCTGTTGTGCATTAGCCCCGGTGATGATGGTTAATAATAATATTCATAGCCGTATGTCTGTAATCAAACTCAGAGAAGTATTGAGCAAATATGAATGATTTTAATAAAACTTTGAAATCCCGATATAAACATATAAAACAAGAAGCCATTGAGCAGTGGGAGGCTTTACAAAGCAACCCTGATCCTGTCATTTACCTCGGTATGGGGAGTTGCGGAATTGCCTCGGGCGCCGGTGAAGTTTGGAATGCAGTTGAGAAGAATATTTCGGGCTTAAAACAAAAAATTCATTTACTCAAGGTTGGCTGTATCGGACCATGTTATCTGGAACCATTTCTTGATATAAAATTGCCTGGGAAGCCCCGGTTATGTTTTAATAATGTTGATGCAAACAGGGCAGAAAAAATTATCAATGAATATATTATTAAGAGTGAAGCAAAATTAAAGCCCCTGGGTCATCTTGGTGAGCAGGTTGAAGAATTTGACGGAATAAAATCGTTCTGGAGCATTCCTATGTTAAAAAATCAAAAACGGATAGTCCTGCGTAACTGTGGCATTGTTGATCCTGAGAATATTAAACATTATATTGCGCGGGACGGGTTCCAGGGTTTGATAAATGCTTTTAATAAAGGTCCCGAGGGCGTCATTGAGGAAGTAAAGATAGCCGGATTAAGGGGACGGGGAGGCGCCGGATTCCCGACTTTTAAAAAGTGGCAATTTTGCAGAGAGGCTAAAGGAAGTCCGAAATATTTGATATGTAATGCAGATGAAGGAGACCCGGGCGCCTTTATGAATCGCTCTCTTATTGAGGGAGACCCGTTTGCATTGCTTGAAGGTATGCTGATAGCAGCTTATGCGATTGGATCCAATTATGGATATATTTATATCAGGGCAGAATATCCTTTAGCAATCCACAGGTTGAAAATTGCGATAAATCAGATGCAAAAAACTGGCTTGTTAGGGAAAAATATTCTGGATAGTGGTTTTGACTTTGAGGTAAAATTGAAAGAAGGAGCCGGTGCATTTGTTTGTGGTGAAGAAACAGCCCTTATTGCCTCAATCGAAGGTGAAAGGGGGATGCCCCGCAACAGACCGCCATTTCCGGCTGTTTCGGGACTTAACGGAAAACCAACCAATATCAATAATGTTGAAACCCTGGGTACAGTACCAAATATTTTGCGTAAGGGAGGAAAATGGTATTCGGGATTTGGAACTGAAAAAAGTAAGGGAACAAAGACTTTTGCATTAGTTGGGAAAGTAAGAAGAACAGGGTTAATTGAAGTGCCTCTCGGGACAACCCTTCGTGAAATAATTTTTGATATAGGGGGTGGAACACTAAAACCGTTTAAAGCTGTACAGACAGGAGGTCCGTCAGGTGGATGTTTGTCGAAAGAGTTCTTAGACCTGCCGATAGACTATGAGTCGCTTACAGAAGCCGGATCAATAATGGGGTCGGGTGGATTAATAGTTATGGATGAACATTCGTGTATGGTTGATATTGCCAAGTATTTCCTCAGATTTACAAGCCAGGAGAGCTGTGGTAAATGCACACCTTGTCGTATAGGAACGCGAAAAATGGTTGAGATACTTGAGAGAATTACTGAGGGCAAAGGCAATATGGAAGATATCAGCATCCTGGAAAGTCTGGCTGATACCGTAAAAAAGGGTTCATTGTGCGGACTGGGTCAGACAGCTCCGAATCCTGTACTTACTACGTTGAAATATTTTAAGGATGAGTATGAAGCACATATTGATAAAAAAAGATGCCCGGCTGCTGTATGCAGAGACCTTGTAGTTTACAGGGTTATAAAAGAAAAATGTACCGGTTGCCAGCGCTGTGTCGAAGTTTGCCCGGCACAAGCCATTTCAGGGCCAAGAAGCGAGCCGCATAATCTCGATCCTGAAAAATGTATCAAATGCAGGGCTTGCTACGAAATATGCCGCTTTGATGCAATTGCCGGTGATGCTATTATAATTGAGTAGTTGTTTGCGAGAAATTATTAAAATTAAATACAGTACCATCCATCTGGTTCTTATGAGTATTCAAAAAACACAAAATATTACAATAAAAATTGACGGAAAGCAAGTTAGAGTTCCGGAAGGTTCTACAGTGCTTCAGGCTGCCCGGAAAGCCGACATTTATATACCAACCCTTTGCTACTTAGATAAACTTAAAAATTATGGAGGCTGTCGCCTCTGCATAGTCGAGATAAAAAACACGCGGGGATTTCCTACTGCCTGCACTACTCCTGTAAGCCAGGGAATGGAGGTTACAACCAAATCATCCGAACTGCAGGAGCTTAGACAAGAAATTCTTGAGCTTGTCCTTTCAGAACACCCCTTTACCTGTCTTATATGTAAAGACAAAGAGAATTGTGCGGATTTTATGCACACAATTAGAAAGGTCAGTATTACAACAGGTTGTAACTTTTGCACCAACAATGGAAATTGTGAATTGCAGGATTTAGTTGATTATCTTGAATTGAAAGACGTCAGGTTTCCGATAACTTACAGGAATATTAAACCCATAAAAGATAATCCGTTCTATGAACTGGATTATAACCTGTGTGTTCTATGCGGACGCTGTGTAAGGATATGTAATGAGGAACGGTACAGTGAGGTATTAGCGTTTGTTCAGCGCGGAAATTCTTCGATAGTTGGTACTGCATTTGGTGAATCTCAGAAAGATGCCGGTTGTGAATATTGTGGCGCTTGTGTTGACGTATGTCCAACCGGGTCTATTTCAGAAAAGATGGGTCAGTGGGTTGGTGTTGCTGATAAATCAATTAGAACAACCTGCCCTTTCTGTTCGATTGCATGCACTATGAATATTAACACAAAAGGCAACAGGATAATAAATGTTGGACCTGAACCGGGTAAAAGAACAGAACCGTTACAACTATGCGTTCGGGGTAAATTTGTTCCGGGCGACATTACCCATCATCCCGATAGAATACGGAAACCTCTTATTAAAAAAGATAATAAATGGATTGAAGTAACCTGGGAAAAAGCTTTAAAGTATTCGGCAGACAACCTTGAAGGTTATCGCGGAAACCGGTTCGGACTCATAGGATCAGCTCAGGATTCGATTGAAAATAACTATATCCTTCAAAAATTTACCTGTAAAGTTATGAGGTCGAATAATGTGGATTTGCTTTCAGGATATCCGAATAAAACATTGCTGAAAAAAATTCATGAATTTCATTCTGTTTTTCCTCCTGTTCAAATAGATGATATTTTAAAAGCTGAAACGATTTTTATTATCGGAGCAAATTGTGATATATCTCATCCTATTATCGAAAATCGTATCAGAAAATCATATAAGGCAGGAAAACTGGTTATTGTTGCAAACAACCACTATAACAAAACATACAATTTCTCAAATAAATATGTTATTTATCAGCCGGGAAAAGAACTTTCTTTCCTGTTATTGCTTTTGTCAGAATTAATTACCCGGAATAAAAATAAAATTTCAAAAGAGATTTCCGGCTTCCTGAAGAATTTTAACATTAAAAAGGCTGTGGAAGATTGCGGTGTTTCCGTGAAGGAGATAAAAGACATCTCTGCTTCTTTACTGAAATCGCATAACCTGATAATAATGGTTGGCGACAATGTATTAAGAACTGCGGATAACTTATCCAATTTTAAAACACTGCTCAATCTGAAACTTATGATGAAAAAATCTGCCCGATGTCAAATTCTATTCTTACTTGATGAAGGCAATCGCTACGGAGCCACTTTAGCTGGAATGCATCCTGATTATCTTGGAGGATTTGATGAAGTGGACGACAAGGCGTTGATAAACAAATGGTCGGATAATTGGAATACAAAGCTCGGCAATACCGGTGGTGTTTCAGCCGATGAAATGGTCAATAATATTTCAGAAGATGGAATTACCTCCATGTATGTAATCGGAGATATACCGGCACACACGAATTTATCAGGGTTAGAATTTTTTGTTCAGCAAAATATGTTCCTGACCGAAACATCGAAATATGCTGACGTATTCCTGCCATTAACCGGTTTCACAGAAGTTGAAGGACACGCAATAAATATTGAAGGCGAATTAAAAAAGATAAATCCGGTAATTCATCCGTTAGAAGGAATCCATTACACATGGGAAGTAATTTCTGAGATTGCAGGGAAGATGTCAGAGAAAGGATTTAACTATAAAAAAACATCTGACATATTTACTGAGGTTAAATCATTTATTGACCTGAAAAACTCATCTGCTGCCAAAAATCAGAATAAAGTATTGCCCGTTAGTCTTGCGGTATCCGGGAAAACTGATAAATTTCCCGTTTCACTTATTATTGAACCAAACTGCTTTCATTATATGGGGAATATATTATCAGCCTTAATTCCTGATATGAAAGTAATAAGGGAAGAAGGGATTCTTTGTGTTTCACCCGAACTTGCAGGTCATCTGAATATTAAGGATGGAGATAACGTGATGCTTACTACTGAATTTGGAAAATCGAAGCAACGCATTAAAATAATGTCGGATTTAATTGGGAAAACGGCATTTTTTAAACCTGTATGGGAACATCTCTATCTTTTTGGTAAGGGGTTGAGCTTAGATAGAGGTTATATTAATGTTAAAATAGAAAAAGGATAATGTATAAATATTTTTGTTAATTTTAAATCCTTAATAGTAAAACCAATTTATTATGAAAAATCTTGTACTTATTTTGTTACTTCTCTCAAGCATAGTTTCTTTCTCACAAAAAATTTCAAGAGGTCCCGACATTGGTGAAATATACTTTTTAGGACCAACCCACACTACTGATGGTCTCTATTACTCAATTGATTTTGGAGTAACAGCAGTTTGTATGGATAGTATTAAAAATATAATTACTATTGCTGCCGACATAACTCCCGGCGGAATATATTGCTATACCTATCCTATCAGCCTTTATTATTCTACTAATTATGGCAATGCCTATAGTTGGGAATTTTAAAATACAGATGTAAGTGCAAATATCAATAGCGGGATAATTCCGGGGCATATCTTTTCTTCAGCTGGAAGGCACAGTGAAGATTTTGGTGTCAATTTTATATACCATTCATCAATTGGTTATTTTGGTAGTTCTAAAAACACAACAATTGATAGAATGAATGAGGATATAATTTATAATCTCTCAAAAAAAGTTACAGTTGCAGATACTATTTATTTTTTTAGAAGTTTTAACAAATTTGATAGTGTAGAATTAATTCATAAATTGAATTATCCCTGGTATGAAAATATTGAATTATCAGGTGGATATAATTCCGGTGTCATTTATATGTTTGATTTCACTGAAAGTAAGTTATGGATAAGCAACGATTTTTTCAACAGTTATCAATCTGTTGACACTTTCAATCTTGCTGAAAATTATATAACTGGCATTGAAGGCGGAAAAACTGAAGGTGAATTCTATATTCTATATACCTATTTTGATCAATTTTATGAATCTCAGCATATATATATATATCAATCAAGCGATTATGGAAAAACATTCGAGGTGTTTCATCCATTTGCTAAAGGGGATGAGCCGGTGTTAGCTAATTTTTCAACAATTGACAAAGAATTGCATCTAACCACTCCTGTTGAGTTTACAAATTTTTCCGTTGGGGATATTTTAGAGTATGAATGGGATTTTGACAATGATGGGACAATAGATTCTTACGAACAAAACCCAATACATAGTTACCAAGACACAGGATATTACACGGTTAAGCTTTCAATAACCGGGGCAGGAGGAGTAATTCAGGACTATGGTGTCAGGTATGATTATATTCATGTGGATGATTTGACAAATACTAATTTAGTTGAAAATATAAATAAAGAAATTCATATCTATCCAAATCCTGTTTCTGATCAAATAAATATTTCTATTAAAACCAATCTAAACAGGACTATAGATATTTGCATATATAATTCACAAGGAGAGTTGGTTAGATTACTTAATTTAAAAGAGAATGCGAAAAGTCCGATTTCTTTGCCAGTAAATGATTTGCCAAATGGAATCTATTTCTTAAAAATGAGTACCCCTGAACAATCACAAACGAAAAAAATTATCATAAACCATTAAATTTAAAAACAATGAAAGCAAGAACCATTATTTCAATTATGCTGCTTATAAGCTTATCAATTAATTCACAGGATTGGGTGGAGTTTTGCCCGTCAGAAACAAATACACCGACTTATAACCTATTATCCTCAACAGATACACTTGTTGAGTTTAATGTAATTATCCCGGGTATGTTTGAAACACCCATTGATACTTTCAATCGTGTGAATATAAAAGAACATACACGTTTGGATTCCGTTGGGTTTCCCGAAATACCAATCGTTAGTTTTCTTGTTGCCATTCCTGATTGCAACAGCATAAAAGATTTTGTTTAACTTTACTCCTCCTAAAAAACCATTGATATGAAAAAGATATTATTACTAACGTTTTTGCTTTTCACTTTTAACTCATTTACTCAACCTATAACAAGAGGCCCTGATATTGGAGAGATTTATTTCATTGGATACACAGTAACACAGGGTAATCATGGAATTTATAGGTCTACCAATTTTGGTGAAAGTGCAATTTGTGTTGATAGTACAACTCAAAACAGCATGAGTATAGCTGCGATTGAAGCAGATAAAACCCCAGGTGGGCTTTACCTTGCTACAACAGGCCAAAGCCTGTATTATTCAGAAAATTACGGAAGCCAGGGTAGCTGGATTTATAAAAATTCTGATATATATTCAAGAATTTGTAGTGGTAGATTTGAAGGCGAAATCTTTAATTCTATTTCTTCCCACAGCAATGATTATGGAAATAGCTTTATTCCTCATTCTCTAAATGGATATTTCTGTACATCAGTTAAAGATACTGAAATAGATTATTCGGATAATATTGGTTATTGTATTTCTGAACTTTATGGTGTTAATGATACACTATATTTTTTTATTTCTTATGATAACTTTGAGAACCTTGAAGTCCAATACAAATTTAACTTTAATTGGTACGATTTCACTGATATATCAAGAGGAAATAACGAAGGTGAAATTTATCTCCTTAATAAAATTACTGAAGAATTATATTTAAGCCAGGATTATGGGGCTAACTGGGAATTAAAAAACCAATTTACCTGCCCAAATCTGCCAGTTTCTGGAATAACCGGAGGAAGACAAAATGGCGAGCTCTTTTTGCATGTGGTTTATATTCAATTAATGAGCCAGCGCCGTCATGTCTATATTTATCACAGCCTTGATTATGGTGAAACTTTTACAGTTTATCATCCTATAGCCATTGGCCCTGATCCGATATATGCAAATTTCATAGCAGAGGATACACTCGTTGAACCGGGCGACACTGTTCAGTTTACAGACCTGTCGAATGATGCAGAAACATGGGAGTGGGATTTTGACAATGACGGCACAATTGATTCTTACGAACAAAATCCAACTTATACATATCAGGATACAGGATATTACACGGTTAAACTTTCAATCACAGGCTATGGAGGAGTAATTGAGGACTATGGTATCAGGTATGATTATATTCATGTGGATGATTTAACAAATATGGAAAATAGTTTTTATCACGAAAATAATATTAAAGTTTATCCTGTTCCTGCAGACAATAATTTAACAATTGAAACAAGGAAAGAAATCAAAAAGATTTCAATTTACACTTCAAAAGGAGACATGATCAAAACAATTGAATATAATAAACCGAATTTCCGGAAAAGTAAACTATCAATTTCAACTTCTAATTTTACTACCGGGGTTTATTATTTCAAAATTGATTTTCAAAATTATTCACAAACAAAAAAAATCATCATAAATCATTAAATCCCAAAACAAATGAAAACAAAAACATTAATTTTCGCAGCTCTGATTATTTCTTTCAGTGCAAATTCACAGGATTGGGTTGAGTTCTGCCCGTCCGAAACAATAGCACCAACTTATAACCAATTATCTTCAACGGATACGATAGTAGAGTTTGAGGTTTTGATACCGGGAATGTACGCCACCGAGGTTGATAGCTTTCAGCGGGTAAATATACCTGAATATGTAAAATTCGATTCCACCGGCTGCCCTGAAATACCAGTTGTTTCGTTTTTAGTAGCTGTACCTGAATGTGGTTATGTTAATAATATTTCTTAAATTTATGCTTTGATTTTAAAACCATTTTAATATGAAAAAACTAATTCTCTTTTCAGTATTCTTTTTATCAGCATCACAAGCCTTACCTGATTGGTTTATAACCAGAGGCCCGGTACCCGGTGAAATTTATTTTATGGGGGGTACACATACCGGATATGGTTTATATCATTCTACCGACTTTGGCGAAACGGCTGTCTGTGTCGATTCTACTACCCAGTTAATTATGACAATTACTGCCGATAAAACACCCGGAGTTATTTATTACACCAATTTGGTAGAAGCCTTATATATTTCTTATGATTATGGAAACCAGGGATCATGGCAGTATAGAAATTCTGGAATAAATCTACAAATAAATAGCGGTGTAATTGAAGGTACTATATATAATGCTTTTGTATCTCATAGTAGTGATTATGGTAATAATTTTATGCCACATTCTTATAATGGCTTTTTTGGAAATACAATTGATGTAGAAATTGATAATGAAGCTGATATTGGATATGTATTGGTAAATAAGTTTGGAGTAAGCGATTCATTATTTTTATTAAAATCAACTGACAATTTTGAAAATTTAGAATTGCAACATTCTTTTCATACAGAATCGAATTATGGAAGTTTAAGAAGGTTGAGCAGGTGCTTTTATCAAGGTGAATTATTTTTCTTTAAAGGTTCAGAAGGCCGTTTACTTATTTCTCAAAATTTTGGAGAAGAATGGTATGAAACAAATTATTTTAATAAATCGTTGGCAATTGCGGTAAATGATATTGTTGGGGGTAGAACTGAAGGCGAAATTTATTCTCTATACCTATTTTCTAGCATGTCAGGTATTAATACACATATATATATTTTACGTTCAATTGATTATGGAATAACTTATGAAGTGCTACATCCATTCGCAAAAGGACAGGAACCTTTACTGTCTCAATTTTCTGCCAAATCTGTAGACAATGACATCATCATTATAGATATTAAAACAATTGACAGTGTTTACTTTGTTACAGGTGAAATGCCTTTGGATGTTCAGTTTTACAATTATTCTATCGGTGATATAAATTTGTACGAGTGGGATTTTAATAACGATGGAATTGTAGATTCAAACGAAGAAAATCCTATCCATACATACACTGATACTGGATGGTATTCAGTTGATTTATCTGTTTATGACGATTACGATACAAATTCTTTTTTAAGGGAGAATTACATTCATGTTGTCAAAACCACAGGAATTACGGATATCTTCCAACCCGTACTAAATAACTATCCGAATCCTCTCGATAACACAACCACAATAAATTATTACGTACCGTACCGATGCAAAATTTCCTTTGAAATATTAGATATTCTCGGAAAGGAAGTTATGAATATAAACCAGGGGTCAAAACAAAAAGGCGAACAAAAGATAACAATTGATTTATCAAATTTTGCGCCAGGGGTTTATTATTATGTTTTAAAAGCTGATAATAGTGTTGCGGGTGTCAGGAAGATGGTGGTGAAGTGAAGATTTACGATTGACGAAAATGATTTGAATTAATATCAAAAACAAAAGAATTTCAGGAATGGATAAAAACGAAATTATCGAAAAAGAGCAAATAGCCCCCAACATTCATTCCTGTACTGTTGATGCCCCGGGAATTGCTAAAAAAGCTCTTCCCGGACAATTCGTTATTGTTATTCCTGATGAGTATAGTGAAAGGGTTCCGGTTACAATTGCCGATTGGGATGCAGAAAAAGGTTATGTTACCATCATTTTTTTAGAAATAGGCGCATCTACTCAACGACTGGCAGAACTTAATACGGGAGACGATATCTATTCTTTCACAGGACCACTTGGAAAGCCTTTTGAAATTGAAAATTTTGGAACTGTCGCTCTGGTGGGAGGCTGTTATGGTATTGGAGGAATCTACCGTGCAGCCAAAACATTAAAAGAGAATGGGAATAAAGTAATATGTTTTTCTGAAGCAAGAAGTAAATTTTTACTTTATTGGAATAAAAAATTAGAGGAAGTTGCTGACGAAGTGAGATATTCAACCGTTGACGGTTCCCTTGGCTCCAAAGGACATTCTTTTGATCTTCTCGAAGATAATTTGAAATCGGGCGAACATTTTGACCGGATCATGGCTGTTGGCTGCACTTTTATGATGTACAGGGTTGCCCGGGTAACAAAACCTTTTGGTGTTAAAACCATAGTTAGCATGAATCCGGTTATGATTGACGGAACCGGAATGTGCGGCGCCTGCCGGCTGGTGGTAGAAGGAGAAACAAAATTCGCCTGCGTTGACGGACCTCATTTTGATGCTCATAAGATTGACTGGAATATAGTTTCAGACAGACGAAAGGCATACCTTGAAGAAGAAATAATATCAAAAGAAAGATAATATTGATTGTTGGGTTCTACTGCAAATATAGTAGGAAATTGAAAATAACAAATTACAATAATCAAATATCAAATAAATTACAAAATCCAATATCAAAATCTCAAACTGCCGGTTCAATATCTCCAGCACTTGGGTACAAAGGCAGGTTTGGAATTTGAAGTTTCAAAAATTGGAATTTATTTGATATTTGATGCTTGCTTTTTGGAATTTATTAGAGCTATTCCAATAAATAAGTAGTAGAACCTAATATTTTAAAGTCTTCTGAAAAAATAAGTTTTTATAAAGTAAAAATGACCGATAAACAACCATCAAAAAAACCTAAAATAAGTCCGAAGAAAACTCCTATGAGGGAGCAGCCGCCTGAAGAGCGTGTAAATAATTATGATGAAGTACCTTTCGGATACTCCATCGAAGAAGCTGTTACGGAAGCAAAACGCTGCCTTCAGTGTAAAAAGCCATTGTGTGTCCAGGGCTGTCCGGTAGAAATTGATATATGTGAGTTTATTGGTTTTATTGCTGAAAAAAAATTTAAGGAAGGAATTGTAAAGCTCAAGGAAAAGAACATTCTTCCGGCTATTTGTGGTCGCGTGTGCCCGCAGGAAGAACAATGTGAGAAACAATGTATCTTAGGGAAAAAGAACGAACCTGTAGCTATTGGCAGGCTGGAAAGATTCCTTGCCGACTGGGAACGGAACCGGGGCGAAATTGAAATACCTCCAAAACATAGACCTACGGGGAAAAAGGTTGTAGTTGTCGGAGCTGGTCCGGCAGGAATTACAGTAGCAGCAGATTTGGTTAAACTCGGTCATAAAGTTGATATGTTTGAGGCGCTTCATAAGCCAGGGGGAGTGCTTGTTTATGGCATTCCCGAATTCAGGCTGCCAAAGGCAATTGTTTTTAAAGAGATTGATTATTTAAAAAAGCTTGGAGTAAACTTATACACTGATACGGTTATCGGAATGATAAAAAGCATTGATGAGCTTTTGTCTGAGTATGATGCAGTGTTTTTAGGAACAGGTGCAGGTTTGCCATGGTTTTTAAACGTACCCGGAGAAAACCTGAATGGGGTTTATTCGGCTAATGAATATCTTACCCGTGCTAATCTTATGAAAGCATATCTTTTTCCTAAGTATAAAACCCCAATTATTAAAGGTAGAAGAGTAGCCACTGTGGGCGGAGGGAATGTGGCTATGGATTGTGCTCGTACTGCTTTGCGTCTGGGAGCTGAGGAATCGATTCTCGTATATAGGAGAGCAAGGGAACAAATGCCTGCCCGTGAGGAAGAAATACATCATGCCGAACAAGAAGGTGTTATATTTAAGTTACTCTCAAACCCGGCAGCTTTTCGTGGTGATAAAAACGGGTGGGTGAAAGAAGCGGAATGCATTACAATGAAACTTGGCGAACCTGACGATTCAGGCAGAAGAAGACCTGTGCCTGTTGAAGGGGCAAATTTCAGGTTGCCGATAGATGTGGTAATAATTGCCATAGGGAATAGCCCGAATCCCCTGATACCTTCGACAACAAAAGATATTGAAGTTTCAAAATGGGGAACCATCATTACTGATCCTCAAACCGGAAAAACATCGAAAAAAGGAGTTTTTGCCGGTGGTGATGTGGCAACCGGCGCAGCAACCGTTATTCTTGCTATGGGAGCAGGGAAAATTGCTGCCCGTGGTATTCACGAATATCTTAAAACAAGTAACTGGTAATTGTAATCAAAAATCTAAAAATTGCCTACTGCCGACTGCCAACTTTATTTCTACCATTCATCACTGTCTTCGAGCTTAATGTTGTATAAGTCTTCTTCGCTCAATCCATGCCATCTGCAGCCTTTTTTTGTACAAATGTAAAAATCGATCAGTTTTGTGCTGCTGCTAACATTAATTTTAGCAACTGGTGAACCACATTTTCCACATTTTTTTTCTATATCCACAAGGCTGGTGTCGCAATGTAAACATCTAAGGTCGCTTATTGTCTTGTCTTCGGGAAGAAAAATTGTGGACTTAGAGGTAAATACATTAAGGTACGGGCTTAACATGAGGAAACCTTCTTCCCCGTTAATTATTCTCAGCTTCAGCATATCATCTTCAATTAAACTTTTCCGGCAGTGAGGACAATAGCTTTGAAGAAATGCGCCGGTTTCTAAAATTTCATCATGTTCATCTTTTTTCTTTTCTGTCTCTGTGGTCTCAACTTTATATTTCTCCGGTCTGTCGTCTGCCGGATATTTTCTACCCCTGAAACCGTATTCCTGGTAAAGTTTTCGCAAAGCCTGGGATAAATCCTCAAACTCAACGTGATGATTTTTGCAACCACTTCTGGAACAAATGCTTACTTTACCTCCCATATCGAGGTATGATGTTACCATTTCGGCTCCGCATGTCATACATTCAACTTCTGTGTTTAATAATGATTTACAATGCGGGCAGAAAAATTTTACTATCTCACCTGCCGGCAGATCAATATCGCTTGAAAAATTATAACTGCCATAAATAGAACTGAGATTGATAATACCTTTATTTTCTTCTGATTTAATATTGAGCAAAATACTGGGTTCGTTATCAATAAGGTGTTCTTTGTCCATGAATGATTCACCACAAAAAGGACATTTTAGGTTTAAAGCTACAAATTCATACATGATGATACTCCTTTTTTTAATATAACATGAAGTAAAATTTTGTCAGTACAATTATAAAGATTATTCCTTTAATATACTAAAAGGTATTTATTATGAGCCAGATCAGTTTAAGTTGATTGTGAATTTAATTTATTGAATATCAAATCAATCATTAATTCTTTTGACCAAAATTAAAATGTAATTTATAAATAGTTTAAATAAGCAATTATCATATTAAGATTATCGTGTCATTTTGTTATCACCGAAATCCTCTTCTTCCCATCCATCCTTACCTTAATAGGTTTCTTGAAGCGGACATGCCGGAAAAATTTTGTTTTTTGGATTAGTTCCTGTTTATCCAATATGTCATAAGTAATATAACTTCCCGATTTTTTGGGCTGAACGGAGAAATAGCCTACGTTCATCGAGGTAACGTTATGGAAGAAATGTGATCCTGACGAAGCATCTAAAGGATATCCTTCAAGGCTGGTTTCAACTATTACTTTTGCGTTTGATATTTGCGGCCAGTCAACCGGAATGCCGATCCATTTATCACGTGTACCCCATCTGCCGGGTCCAATCAAAACATATTGTTTGCCTTCTTTATCCATTTGATTGTTCAACTGTTCGATCTCTGATGCCATTTCTTCAGTTTTCGATTTATCAAACACATCATTATCTATATATATAACATCACTGATATTTTTGATCAATCCGTTACCCATTCCTTTTTCAGCATAAAGAATAATATCTTTTTTCGTGACTTTATCCATATCCACGTTATAGTCCTGTACGTTACCTATCATCGGTTTTATTTGTAACAGGTAGAACGATGCTTTATAATCCTTGTCTTTATTCAGATCAATAGCAAACTCGATTTCAACAGGAGAGCCCAGAGCTTCTTTCACAATATCGAGGACAATTTCAATTGTTTTTGCCATTGGAATATAATTATACTTTAAAATATTGGCAAAATTAACTATTCTTGGTCCCGGCTTGTCTAACCCCGCGCTAATCGTGTTATTATCAATATTATAAACGGATGCGCAGTGCTTTAATGTACCATGCCGTTCTGCCTCGTCAATATCGGGTTTAATAAGACCGGCAGTATCTCCTTCCAGAAGATTCGGTTTTTGCTTTTTCAAATCCACCGCATAAAACTGAACCTGTGAATTTTGAATTTGATCTTTTGGTGTCAGGATTTCAGTGGATGGGTATTTAGGCGAGAACCGGTAAGCATTTTCACCTTCAACTACATATTTGCCAAGTCCGAAAGCGGCTACTGCAAATCCTTCCTCGGGTTTCATGTGGGCAAAAGGATAGTAATTGTACGATTGTGCCACACCGCTGATATGAGGATAAAACATATCACCGTATTTATTACCGACTACCTCCTGTATCACAACCGCCATTTTCTCCTCTTCAATTTTATAGTTTACGGCTTTAATGTAACCGCGGGCTACATCGGAATAAACAGAAGCATAAACCAGCTTAATAGCATCCATAACCTGCTGAAGCCTTACATTAATATCAGGGTGATTGTTGGGCAACAGGTATGTTTCAAAAATGCCGGCAAAGGGTTGCATCAAACTGTCTTCGAATAGCCCTGATGATCTTATGGCAAGAGGTTTTTTCAGCAATTTAAGACCGGCTTTCAGTCTCTTGATAAGAGTATTGGTCAATTTGCCTTTCAAGAAACATCTTTTTACTTCTTCATACGATATATCTTCGGTTTTTACATAGTGCAAATTATTATGATCTAAAAAATATTCAAACTCATCCGCTCCGATGATAGAAGTCCGTGGAGCACGGATATTGATATTTGGTACAAATTGTGAGAAATCAAGATTATAGATCAGCGAATTTATAAAAGCCAAGCCTCTTCCTTTACCACCCATGGCGCCTTCCGATAATGTAACAATATTGCTCTCGTCCAAAAAGGCTGATTCTTCATAAGGAATAACTTTTCCCTGGTTTTGTTCATTACGGAATCTGTGAATAACACTAATCAGGTATTCTCTTATAGAATCAGCATCCTTAAAGTTATCTATTTTTTTAGGATGCAGTATTTTTGCCGCCTGAATTTCACCCCTTGCCATAAGCCACATTGAAAAGTGGTCTTTTTTTGCATGATATAAAATGGATTCGTCAGGAATAATTCTTAAATGTTTTTCAAAATCTTTCAGTGATTTAACTTCTACCAGTTTTTTACCGTATTGGTCGCGGTATATAAAATTCCCAAAACCTAAGTGGTGCATTATAAAGCTTTTGAATTCCTGAACCAGGTTTTCTGAATTTTTATTAATAAAAGTGGATTTTAATTTAAAAGCATCTTCAGCATGTTTCTGGTCAGATGATTGGATAATTACCGGTATGTCCTTTTTTTCGTTACGAATGTGCTTAACCAGCTTAAAACCTGCTGTTTCATCCATTTTACTTTCATTACTGAATTTAACATCCGTGATCAGACAAAAAATGAAATCTTTATATTTATTAAAAATATTAACAGCTTCGTTATAACTTGATGCCAATAAAATTTTAGGTCTCGCCCTTAACTTGAGCACCTTGTACAGGTCATCCGTACTAACATCATCAATGATTCTTTTTGTTTGTTCAAAAACAATTTTGTACAGCATCGGAAGATACCTTGAATAATACATAGGCGAATCTTCTACAAGAAGGATAAATCGCACTAATGCTATTGAAGTATCGTTCTCTATATTATTTTGATCTTCTATGAGCTTGACCATTGCAAAGAAAATCCTCGATTCTCCATTCCAGACGAACATCCTGTCGAATGAAAAAGCCTTCTTTTCTTTTTCGAAAAGGGCAATATCGCTGTTGTTATTAAGAAGCAGGAAGACGGGAATATAAGGAAATGCTTTTTTTATCCTTTCACTAATTATAAGTGGCATTTTCTTATCTACCCCAACCATAAGAATGACAATATCGAAATGCCTGGAATGAAGCTGTTCTAAAACCTCTTCTTCTGTTGACACTCCGGTTATTCTTGGAAGAGAGGTTAGATTTAACTGAGCATATTCGCCCATTATATGTTCCGAAAAGCGGCCTTCTTTTTCAATGCTGTATGCATCATAAAGATTTGATACTATAAGTATTTCCTTTACTTTAAAGGGCATCAGGTCATGATAAATATCCCTGTCGTAATTATTTCTATTAAGAAATCTTTGTAATAATTGCAGGTTGGTTATTGTACATTTTTCTTTCTCTTCAACCGGCTTTTCACTCTCAACAGGATAATCAAATTTTTTAAGTAAGGCTTGCCCTTTAATACTGTTAAGATATCCTGAAATAATATTTGCCAGGTTAATTATCAGGTCGCGTTCTTCTTCAAGGAAAGGACCTTCGTCAGCCTGGGGAAAGCTTTTTATATAATAAATTTCAATACTACCCGATTTGTTATCGATAGTCTCAAAATCCTGTTTTTGAACCCAGTTTGTTTTAATGAAATTGTTTGAACGGAATTCCCTGTCTTCAAATATAATTCTGGCTGAGGTAAACTCAGGGTATTGCCAGCCGGTTGGAAGAATATGAGCGATTTTTTGTAAGGTCTCTTCTATTGATTTTCCTTCTTTTAGTATTGAAGTGGTTCGGTTGATTGTAGAAAGTTCCTTTAATCTTTCAATGGTTTGAGTTCTCAATTCTTCAAAACCGGTTTGAATGCCATCTTTTTCTTTCATATTGTTATTTTTATTATGCATTAATCCGGACAAATTATATCCAAGATTGCTTAAATATAAGCAAAATTAATGAAAAAAATAAGAGAAGGCTTTTTTTAAAATTGAGGTCGCCTTATAAGTTCAATTTACCGTCATAATGGGTGAAATGAACTAATTTTTTATTTTGACTTCAATTAGGTCAGTTATGATTTTTTTAAATAATCCCCAAATCCAACATTGAGTTTGCTACTTTTAAAAAGCCAGCAACATTAGCTCCTTTTACATAATCAATATACCCATCTTCTTGTTTTCCATATTTAACACATGCCTCATGAATACTGCTCATTATATGATGAAGCTTTTCATCCACTTCAGAAGCAGGCCAATTCAGTTTCATGGCATTTTGAGACATTTCCAATCCAGATGTTGAAACACCTCCTGCATTTACCGCTTTACCAGGAGCGAAAAGCATTTTATTTTCATGGAATACTTCGATTGCTTCGGGTGTAGAAGGCATATTTGCGCCCTCGGCAACACACAAACATCCGTTTTTCACTAAGTTTAACGCATCCTGTTTATTTAGTTCATTTTGAGTGGCACATGGAATTGCTACATCGCAAGGCGTTTCCCATGGATGTTTACCCTGATGGAATTTTGCATCCGGAAATTCATAAACATATGGTTTCACAATGTCCTGGTTAGATGCTCGCAATTCGAGCATATATTCGATTTTTTCACCTGAAACTCCGTTAGGATCATAGACATATCCGTCAGGACCGGAAAGCGTTACAACTTTACCGCCAAATTCGTTAATTTTCGTTGCTGCACCCCATGCTACATTACCAAAACCTGATAAACAAACTTTTTTACCTTCAAAACTCTCACCCTTTGTTGCAAGCATTTCCTTAGCAAAGTAAACGGCGCCGAATCCTGTCGCTTCCGGTCTGATAAGGCTTCCGCCCCAGTTCAGCCCTTTTCCGGTTAAAACGCCATGATGCTCTCTCGTGAGCTTTTTATACATTCCATACAGGTATCCAATTTCTTTTCCGCCAACTCCGATGTCGCCCGCCGGAACATCTATTTCCGGTCCGATGAGTTTCCATAATTCCAGCATAAAAGCCTGGCAAAATCTCATAATTTCGGCATCCGACTTACCCTTCGGGTCAAAATCCGATCCTCCTTTTCCTCCTCCAATTGGTAAGGTGGTAAGACTATTTTTAAAGATTTGCTCAAATCCAAGAAATTTTAAAATACTTAAATTTACGCTCGGGTGAAATCGTAAACCACCCTTATACGGACCTAAAGCATTGTTGAACTGAACCCTGTAACCCAGGTTAACGTGAACTTTACCATTATCATCTACCCATGGCACCTTAAAAGTTAATATACGGTCAGGTTCCATAATTCGTTCGATGATACCTGCAGACTCAAACTGAGGGTTTTGATTAACAACATCTTCGATTGACTCGAGGACTTCCCGGACTGCTTGTAAATATTCGACCTCTCCGGGATGCTTTTTTGAGAAGTCGTGCATTATTTTCTCCAAATTCATTATATGTGTTATTTAATTGATAATAAATGTTTAAATAAATGTTTAAATTTTTTTGGCAAATTTATATTATTTAAATATAAAAGTTTAAATTTTATAAAAATATTTTTCAGGGTAAAGCTATGGGCTTCTTTTGGTAAATTTTTATGATAATGTCAGGAATATTCCACCTTAAATATTACACCTAAATTCTTCTTTCCGTCAATTAATATTTTTAAAGGATTTTCAAATCTGATGTGCCTTATAAATTCATCTTCATAGCATGAACCGAATTTTGATAAATAATCCAAATCATAATAACCATCGTTGATGTATGGATTAATTGTAAAATATCCTACACGAAAAGATGTCAGGTTCTGAAAAAAGTGTGTCCCCTGGCTTGGGTCTATTCTATAATTTTCCAGACCTGATTCAATCATTACTCTTGCTCCTGATATTTGTGACCATTTAACCGGAATACCGAGATGCGGGTCATTTGAACCCCATCTTCCGGGACCAACCAAAACATAATTTCTCTTTTCTTTAATTAATTGTTCATTAATATTTCCGATTTTTACTGCAATATTGGGATTTTCCATTGAATTAAACGAATCAGGTTTTACATAAATGAAATCACAAACATTATCAATAATTCCGTTGCCTAATGCAGTTTCTGAATAAATTATCGTTTCTTCTACGGGTACTTTATCAATTTTTGCATCAAAGGTTTCTTTATTATCAACTATCGGGCGAAGTTGAAGAAAATTAAAAATTTTAGGCTGTCCTCTCGGAGTATTCAGGTTTACTGCAAATTCTATTTCAACAGGATTATTCATTTCTTTTTGACTGATATCCAAAAGGTTTTGCAGTATTTCAGCCAAAGGAAATGCATTATGATTTAAAATATTTGAAAAGGTTATTAATTTTTTACCTTTATAATTTGTTCCATCTCTTAACATATTATTTTCAAAATCGAAAGTAGAAGCTATATATTTGATTGAATTATCTTTTTCAGCCTCATTTATTCTAAGTTTCAAAATATTAATACCATCGTCTGTTGAAGGTGTAAAGCTGTTTTCATCAAGGTTAAGTGCAAAAAATTGTTTTTGAGTATCTCTTAAAGCCATTTCCGGTGAAGAAAGCTGTATTACTTTTTTAGGGTATTTTGGTGAAAATCGTAAATTTACTCCTCCTTCCACAATATATTTACCCAAACCGAGAGCAATATTAGCAATGCCATCTTCGGGCTTTTCAGGAGATAAAGGATAAAAATTTAATGAGCGTGCAACACCGGATATTGTAGGATAATATTTGTTTCCATATTTAGTGCCACATACCTCCTGTATTACTATTCCCATTTTTTCTTCATCAATAATATTTGAAATAGCGTCCAGATACGCTTTACTATCTTTGAAAAAAGTAGAAGCATAAACACATTTTATTGCATAACTTAATTGTTGTAAACTAAGTCTTTCATCCGATTTGATATTTGGGATCATATATGTAGAATAAATACCGGCGAAAGGCTGGTAAAGAGAATCTTCTAACAAACTTGATGATCTGATAGCTAATGGTTTATTTATTACCGACATAAAAGCTAATAAATCTTCATGAATATGGAAAGGAAGGGTTGCTTCAATAAAATGTTTTAATATTTCTTTATCACTTGCACCGGATAATGCAATTTTATGTAAATTATTATCCTCCATAAATTCATCAAAAATATCGGTTCCAATTGTTAAGGTTCTTGGTATTGTAACAATCGTATCTTTAAACTTATTCAATAAATTATTACGTTTAATAAGCGAATCAACAAAAGCCAAACCTCTTGCTTTTCCCCCGATTGAACCCTCGCCTATGCGTGAAAAATGCAAATATTCATCAAAATTATCTTTTTGAAATTTTGCAATAACACCTCTTCCTTTTTTAATCCTGAATTCGGAAATGGTATCAAATATATATCTTCTTATTTCGTCTAAATCATTAAAATCTTCACGACCAACACTTTTAAAAGTATCGGCTATTGAAAATAATGCCCTTGCATTCAACCACTTAGAAATGCTATTTCTATCAAGATGTGATTTAAAAGTTTCGTCTGGTATATCAAATAATCTTTCCTGCAATGACTTAAGGTCCGGTATCCGAACAATTTCTTTATTAGTCTTGGGATGATAAAATACTAAATCGCCAAAAGCAAAATTTTGAATAATAAAATTTCGTAATTCAGTTGATAGTTTCTTTGAATTTTTATTTATAAAACCAAGGTTAAGCTCTTTTGCAATTTTTTCATTTTTAACTTCGGATGATTGCAGCAAGATAGGAATTTGCTTATCAATGCTGATTATCTTTTCGCAAAATTTTATTCCGGCTTGTGAATCCAATTCACCATTTCTTTTATAACCAACATCTGAAATTATCCCTAATAAATCGTTCTTGTATTTTTCATATAAAGTTAAAGCCTCTTCATAATTAGTTGCGAGAAGGATTTTTGGGCGACCTCTCATTCTTAGCGTTTGCTGGTGTAAATTCAATCCTTCTGTCATGAATTTTTTCGATTGCTTAAAGATAATTTTATAAATATGTGGTAAAAAACTTGAATAAAATCTTACTGAATCCTCAACTATAAGAATTGCCTGAACGCCAATATCCAATATATCATGCTCGGCATTCATTCTGTCCTCAATAAGCTTAACTATTGCAAGTAAAATATCAGCATTTCCAAGCCAGCAAAAAACATAATCGATTGCATTAAGGTTTTCTTCGTCAAGCTTTAATGTAACTTTACGTAAAAACGGAGTTAATACAACAATAGGTTTATTAGGGTATTTATCCTTAATAATGTTTGTTAATTCAAAAGTATCAATATCACCATCGCTCATCATTACAATTACCAGATCTATGTTTTCTTCCTCTAAGGTTATAAAAGTCTGTTCTGTGGTTGAAACCTGAATGAACCGCGGCGGATACCTCAGGTTCAATGAAACATATTCATCAAATATCTGTTCGTCTATTCTTCCGTCTTCTTCAAGAATAAAAGCATCGTATTTACTTGATATAAGTAAAACCTGATAAATTCTTTTCTTCATCAACTCGTTAAAAGAAGTTTCGGAATAATTATATTTTTTTGTTTTGTAGGTAATTGTATTCATTATTGTTTTATTAATTTAAAAATGTAATTTTTTATATTAAAACTCTATAAGCAACAGAAGGATTGTTTAAATCAAATTTGATTATAGCCAATTCCTTACCATTATAAGCGGCTGAAAATGCAAATGTTTTACCAATTTTTTGCTGCCATTTCCCTGTAATTTGCGAAGATTCATGTACATGTCCATGAAGAGTAACAGTAGGTTGCTTTTCTTCAATAAATCTTTTTATTGCAATGCTTCCGACATGAACGTCCAATGGCACAAAATCAACTATTTGACCATCAAGTGCCGCTCTATCTAAATTCGTTTTATATGGTGGAGAATGAAATAAAAATACAGAATGAGAAAGGTCATCATTATCAGCTAATTTTTCAAGATCTTTTTGTATTGTAGCATATTCAACATCTTCATTAGTTTTAATTGTTCTATATCCTTCGGTTGGAGGAACACATCCCGGATCGACATATCTTGAAACATCATAGCGTTCCCAATCCTTTAAAAAAAAGGGTGTTGGCGGAATATTAGCATATCCGTAAATTTTATATTTTTTATATTTAACTTTCTTATTATGCATATATTTGAATGCTCCTGATTTTTCAGCTTTTAATAACGAAGATTCCTCAATTTTTGGGTCATCATTTCCTAATATTAAAAATATTTTAGGATAATCACTTCCTAAAAGGTCTTTTATTTCCGAAAATTTTTTAAGTATGTAATCATTTATAAAATCCGAAAATTTTTTTTCAACTGTTTTATTAAATGCTAATGAAGGTAAAAGGTCTCCACCAAAAAATACAATTTCAGGTTTTTCGGTTTTTATCTCCTTAAATAATTTTTCATATTTATTAATTTTACCATGAATATCAGAAACAAAAAAGCATAAGCACATTTTTACAAATATTTATTTGTTCATAAATTATATTTTACAACCTATAATTGTTCGTTTAACAACAATAAGCGAGCTGGATCGGTGTGTGCATTAATCATAACAGCATAACTTGTTCGATTACTAATATCCTCGTCTGTTATTAAATGAAGATCTATTAATCCATCATTAATTATATATCATGCGAATCAAGAGTTAAATATTAGATTAATGAAAGCAGCAGCGATCTTACCAAACACATGAACCAAAAGCCCTTTTGTTGATCTGACCTTTGATGCTCTTTGTATATCTGTCTTTTCTATCAGCCAATTAAATAATGA
>JADHVR010000044.1 GCA_016783885.1 Bacteroidales bacterium | reverse complement strand
GAATTCATATAGCCGGTCAATTAATTAGAAGTGGTAGTTCGCCTGCATTAAATTATGGAGAAGCTCAAAGTGCAGAATCAAGAAAAGATTTTGTTCATAAACTGAAAATAATTCTAAAAGAGCTAAAAGAAAGTCGAATATGCAGAAATAATGAAAATTGAATGTTGAGTGTTGAATGTTGAGTGTTGAGTGTTGAATGTTGAATCAATCGCTTACTAATTGCGGATTTGCTAAATAACTTTGTTTTTTTAGCAAAGTTTTACAGGATAATAGTATATAACATATAACGTTAAGTATTTTAGGCACTTTATAAATGAGAAGTAAGAAAAAGGACATAAAAAAAAGTAATATTTTCCAACTCATACTTGGATTAGCAATAATTGTTTTGGTAAACATAATTGGTTATTACGTTTTTACACGGTTTGATCTTACATCCGAAAAGCGTTTTACTTTATCGGAGCCAACAATAAAAATGCTCAAAGATCTTGATGATATTGTTTTTTTTGAAGTTTACCTTGAAGGTGATTTTCCGGCAGGTTTTAAGCGACTGAAAAGAGAGACCAAAGAAATGCTTGATCAGTTCAGGGCTTATTCCGATAATATACAGTATGAATTCATAAATCCATCATCAGGTACTGATCCGAAAGAAAGGGACGAGGTATATCGGCGTTTGATGGAGCGTGGTTTAAATCCAACGGATCTTCAGGTAAAAACAAAGGACGGTTCAACTAAGCAAATTATTTTTCCGGGTGCAATTGTTACTTATAAATCAAAAGAACTTCCGCTTGAATTGCTGATCTCGCAAATGGGCGTTCCTCCTGAGGAAGTTTTAAACAATTCAATACAAAACCTTGAATTTAATATTGCCAATACAATCAGGAAGTTAAGTGTTGAGCAAAGACCGAAAATAGCATTTATTGAAGGACACGGTGAGCTTGGCGTTCTTGAAACTGCTGATATTGTAAATGCTCTGAGAGAATATTACAGTGTTGGACGTGTAAAAATAGATGGAAAGCTTAACAGTCTCACTGAAAGAAAAGCAATTGATTCGATCCAAACCAGCATTCGTATTAAATATGATGCAATTATTATTGCCAAGCCCGATTCGACCTTCAGTGAAAAAGATAAATTTATTATTGACCAGTTTATCATGCGGGGCGGCAAGGTGCTTTGGCTGATCGATCCGGTGTTTACAAGTATGGACAGCATTCGGTTTTCGGATGCAACAGTTGGAATAATTAATGAAATTAACCTTGATGACCAGCTTTTTAATTATGGTGTTCGTTTGAATACGAACCTTATTATGGATATTAATGCTTTGCCTATCCCTTTGAAAACAGGTGAAATGGGTGGTGCTCCACAGATTGATTTCTTTCCGTGGTATTATTTCCCTGTTATCAATCCTTTATTGGATCATCCCATTGTTAAAAATTTGAATGCAATAAAAACAGAATTTATAAGCAGCATAGATACAATTCAGAAAAAAGGAATTGATAAAACGATTTTGTTGACAACTTCGCAATATTCCCGAACAGTGAATACCCCTGTCTTTATAAGCCTGGAGATTTTAAACAAAGAACCGGATAAACGACTTTATAATAAAAAAAATATACCGGTTGCAGTATTGCTTGAAGGTGAATTCGAATCCTTGTATGAAAACAGAGTGCCACCTGAAATTAAAGACAATAAGGATATTGGATTTGTTGAGTTAAGCAAACCTACAAAAATGATAGTCGTGGCTGACGGTGATATAATCAAGAACCAGGTAAGGTACAGCGGAGAAAGACCAATGCCTTATCCTTTGGGTTACGACAGATATACAGGGCATACTTTTGGTAATAAGGAGTTCATCTTAAATGCTATGAACTACCTTGTGGATGAAAGCGGGTTGATCTCTATCCGGTCGAGGGAGTTAAAGCTAAGGTTGCTCGACCGTACTAAAATTAACGAAAACAGACTGTTTTGGCAATTGTTTAACACTCTGTTGCCTGTAATTCTGATTATGGCATTTGCCTCTGTTATGTTTGTGATAAGAAAAAGAAAATATTCAAAGCCATTGAAAAGCTGAAAAGGAATTTGTTATTTGTTATAAGTTATATATTAATTGAAAGAATAATTTAAAAATGAAAAAAAACAGGTATATATTTATCGTAGTAATTATTTTGGCTGTGATAGCTGCTGTTTTGGTAATGAGCAGGACGGGCGGAACATTTAAAAAACAACTGAAAGATTTTGCCGTTGATGACACTTCAACCGTTACTAAAATATTTCTTGCGGATAAAAATAACAACACCATTTTACTTGAAAAAATTGCCGCAGGCGAATGGATGTTAAATGGTAAATATAAAGCAAGAAAATCGGGAGTTGATATGTTGCTTGAAACCATGTTGAAGCTTGTGCCCAGGGCCCCCGTTCCTAAGTCGGGTCATAATAACGTTATTGCGCAATTAGCTGCCAGATCAGTAAAAGTTGAAGTTTACCAGGAGGTTTATCGCATCAACCTGTTCAACAGGATTCATCTTTTTCCGCATGAAAAGCTTACTAAAACTTACTATGTGGGAGGCGCTACACCGGATAACATGGGGACTTTTATGCTTATGGAAGGTTCTTCGGTGCCTTTTATAGTGCATATACTCAGATTCAGGGGGTTTGTTTCTACGCGATATTCCACGCAGGAAAGAGATTGGCGCGATCATACTGTTTTCAAAAAAAGACTTGCCGAAATACAATCGGTAATTATGGAATTTCCCGGAGAGCCAGAAAATTCATATAAAATAAATAAAAAAAACAAAACACTCACTTTAATAAATCTAACAACAGATGAGATAATTCCTGACTTTGATACATTAAAGCTTTTAAATTATTTAACCTCCTTTACCGATATCAGGTATGAAGCATTGCTCAATGATATTGACCCGCACAGGAAAGATTCAATAATAAATTCAACACCAAAACATATTCTTACCCTAATTGATATAAAAGGTGACAGTACAACGATAATAACTTTTTTTAAGCCTAATGATGATGAAAAATATGATATTGAGGGGAAATTATATGTGCATGATTTAGACAGACTTTATGCCTTAATAAATGAGGACAGGGATTTCGTTTTGATCCAGTATTTTGTTTTTGATAAAGTTTTACGACCGTTGTCGTACTTTAATAAATCCTGAGCATTAAATAATAAATTATAAATTCGCAGTTTTTTTAATCAAATATTAAAAATACAAAATATGAAAAAAGTATTAATTCTTGGTGCAGGAATGGTTGTAAAGCCAATTGTTCAGTATCTCCTTAATAAAGATTATCAGGTTACGGTTGCGACACGCACAAAATCGAAAGCCGATGACATGATTGGCGATCATCCCAATGGCACCTCTATGAGGTGGACAGTGGATGACGAAGAAACTTTGGACAGGTTGATACAGGAGCACGATTTAACTGTCAGTTTGTTACCGTATGCTTATCATTTGATGGTTGCAAAAAAATGTATCGCACATAAAAAGAATATGGTAACAACATCTTATGTAAAACCTGAAATGAAAGCTCTTGACAAAGAGGCAAAAGAAGCAGGTATTATTATCCTTAATGAGTTAGGTCTTGATCCGGGAATCGACCACATGTCGGCAATGAGGATCATTGACCATGTTCATAACAAAGGTGGCAAAGTTGAGGAGTTTTATTCTTTATGTGGCGCTCTGCCTGCTCCGGAGGCTTGCGATAATCCATTTAATTATAAATTTTCATGGAGTCCTAAGGGTGTGGTACTGGCAAGTAACAACGATGGGAAATATCTCAGGCATGAACATATTACTTATGTTCCCCCTGAGGATTTATTCAAAAATCCTATGAAAATTACTTTCCCTGAAATTGGCGATCTGGAGATTTACCCGAACCGTGACTCATTACCTTACATTGAACTTTATGGTATTCCGGAAACGAAAACTATGATGCGTGGTACATTCAGGTATCCCGGTTGGTGCGTATCACTCGATGCAATTAAGGCGCTGAAACTGATAACCAATAATAAATATGATTTCACCGGAAGAACGTATGCAGATATGATTGCCATGCTGATTGGTGAAAATGATTCTGCGGATATCAAAGAAAAAACTGCAAATTATCTTGGTATTAACGCTGATGATTATGCTATTAAGGCTATTGAGTGGCTTGGGCTGTTTGAAGATAAACCGATGAATAGGGGAGAGGATACACCTTTTGAGATCACCTCGGATATTATGATCGAAAAAATGATGATCGGTAAGGAAGAAAGGGATATGGTGGTTATGCAACATATTTTCCTGGCAAGCTATCCGGATGGAAGCAATGAAGTTATCAAATCGAGCATGCTCGATTTCGGAACACTGGCAACCGATACGGCAATTGCAAGGACAGTTGCATTACCTGCAGCTATGGGCGTTGAAATGGTACTTGCAGGCAAAATTGCGGTTACAGGTGTTTACATTCCCGTTATTCCCGAAATCTATAATCCAATACTTGACCAACTCGAAACCGTCGGAATAAAAATGGTTGAGGAATATGGTTTGCCGGAAAGTGAGAATTTGAAATGACATTGTGGTTCTCTAAATAATTAAGACACTATGGCAAAATACGGAAAATGGGTTGGACTTGGATTAGGCTGGGCGCTGGGCGGTCCGATAGGCGGTATTCTCGGACTGGTTTTCGGTTCAATGTACGATGGTATGCAGAGCGTTAAATTCGAATCTAAAGGTCAACATCCTTTTGGTGATGCGCAACATACCCGACCGGGTGATTTTGCTGCCAGCCTTATTATACTTTCTGCTGCTGTTATGAAAGCGGATGGTAAAGTCCTCAAATCGGAACTTGATTATGTGAAACAGTTTTTCAACCAACAATTCGGAGCTTCACTGGCAAAAGAAAATATAGTAATGCTCAGGGAAGTATTGAAGCAGAACGTTAACGTGCAGGATGTTTCTTCACAGATCAGGCAGTATATGGACTATTCCTCCAGGCTTCAGTTATTGCATTATCTTTTCGGAATTTCAATGGCTGACGGGCATGTTCATGCATCCGAAGTGGAAGTAATCAGCAACATCAGCGGTTATTTAGGAATAAACAATTCCGACTTTGTTTCTATAAAGTCAATGTTCTACAAGGACATTTACAGCGCATACAGAATCCTTGAAATCACCCCGGATGCAAATAATGATGAAATTAAAAAAGGCTACCGTAAAATGGCAGTCAAATACCATCCTGATAAAGTGAGCCACCTCGGAGAAGAATTCCGCAAAGCGGCAAAAGAGAAATTTCAAAAAGTTAGTGCGGCTTATGAACAAATCAAGAAGGAGAGGGGGATAAGATAATTTTAGATTTTTGATATTTCATATTTCGAAATATTTAGTAATTTTTGATTTTAGATATTGAATTATTAGATTCAACACAGTTTTCAGGATATAATATTTATCCTACCCTAGAATTAATTCCAGATACAACAGAAGTAGGAGCTATTGCTCTCATTGAGCAATTCGCATACAATAGACCCGCTTATGAAACTGATAACTGGTTTCCCGATTATTCTGTTAATAAACTTGATAATGTATAAATATTTTTGTTAATTTTAGCATTAAATAGTAAAACCAATTTATTATGAAAAAACTAATTCTTTTCACAGTATTATTTCTAACAGCATTACAAACTTTTCCTGACTGGCATATCACAAGAGGACCAAACCCGGGCGAAATTTATTTTATGGGACCTACTAATACCGGTTCAGGTATTTATTATTCCACAGATTATGGAATGACCGCCCAATGTATGGACTCAACTATTTGGCAGGCCATGAGAATTACTGCGGATAAAACACCGGGTGTTGTTTATTATGTTACAATGGTGGAAGCACTTTATAGATCTAATAATTATGGGTTACAAAATAGTTGGCAATATGTTAACAATAATGTTAACTTGGAAATAAATAGTGGTGTTGCAGAAGGATTAATTTATAATGCATTTGTTTCACATAGTGAGGATTACGGTAATAGTTTTATACCACATTCATACAATGGCTTTTTTGGTAGTACTTTAGAAGTTGAAATTGACAATGAATCAGGTAGTGGTTATGTTTTGGTAAACCAGTTGGGTATAAATGATTCAATATTCTTATTAAAATCAGTTGACAATTTTGAAAACCTGGAATTGCATTATTCTTTTTATCTGGAATCTAATATCGGATGGGTACGTAGGTTAAGTAGAGGATTCTACCTGGGTGAATTATTTTTTTTAAACGGAATAGAGGGGCGTTTACTCATTTCACAAGATTATGGAGCAAGCTGGATTGAGACCAATAAATATAATTATTCAGATATTTATATTGGAGATCTCGGCGGGGGAAGAACTGAAGGAGAAATTTATACCCTTTACCGGTGGGGTAACCTGATGGGGCAAAATGCCCATACTTACATATTATATTCAACTGATTACGGTATTACTTACGAAGTTTATCATCCTTTTGCTAAAGGCCAGGAGCCGTTACTGTCACAATTTTCTGCCAAATCAGAAGAAGATGCACAGGGTTCGTTTGACATAAAGACAATTGATAGTGTTTATTACGTAACTGGGGATATGCCTTTAGATGTGCAATTCTATAATTATTCCATCGGGGATATTAATAATTACGAATGGGATTTTAACAGTGATGGTGTTGTGGATTCTTATGAAATAAACCCTGTTCATACTTATACCGATACCGGGTGGTATTCAATAAATTTAACAATTTATGATGGTTTGGACACTAATTCCTTTTTAAAAGAAAACTATGTATATGTTTATGAAATAACGGGTATAGATAAAATGTTAAAATTAGAAGAACCTGTTTTTTCTTGTTCTCCGAATCCTTTTTCTGATAAATTGAGAATAACAATAAATAATTCAAGCGAATCAAATTTGGATCAATTGATAATCTTTGACATAGAAGGTAAAATTGTTAAGCATATATTTCCTGAAGGTAATTATGTTATATGGGATGGTTTCCATAATACAGGTAATAGGTGTACGCCTGGAATTTATTTTTTGAAATTCATGAACCATATAGAAAAAATATTATTAATCAATTAAAACAAAACGACATGTAAATTTACGAAGCCTTATCTGTAAATGCTTAATAATCAAAAGTCAGGTCAGGAGTTCTGTGTTTATTCAATGATTGTGAATGATTCAATAATATCCAAATGTTGCGGGTATAATTCTACAAGTTTGCTTTTCTTCCCCAGTTCAAAATCCTCAAAGTCAAAACCCGGTGCTACGGTGCACCCGATTAATGAAAATGAATCAGGTTCGTTTACTTTTGCTGCAAACCAGTTTCCTTTTTCAATTACTGCCTGGAATACTTCGTTATTTTCAGGAGTTTTGCCCAATTTGATTTTTTTAAGAACACCGGTTTTTTCGATAATAAAAAGCGATAAAGGCGAGCCATCGTAAAAATGCCAGATCTCATCAGATTTTATCCGGTGAAATGCAGAAAATCCATGACTTTCAAGAAGAAAATAAATGGATGTTGAAAATGACCTGAAACTTGTATATCGTGCAGGAAGGCTTTTTTTATTTATAAATTCTTTCGACCTGTAAACCTCTCTAAAATATCCTCCTTCGGGATGTTTCGATAGATTTAACTTTTTTATCCAGTATTTTGCTGATCGGGACATTTACTTCGTGTCATTTACTTTGTGTCAATTACTTCGTGTCATTGATATTATTGTAACTAATCAGTGATTGAATTGAATTTCGTTATATTGTTGAAAAATCAGAAAATAAATACCAATTATCCCCTTCTGGAAGGGGTGTAGGGGTAGGAATATATACAAATACTATTTATTTTCTGATTTTTCATTGGTACACTGATTAGTAACATGTTATTTAATCAGATTATTTACTGTAAGAATTTTTTCCATCTCTTGTTGCAATTCAAGTGCTTTCTCCCTTGCTCTTTCTGCAAAATCTTTATCCTGCGAAGCGAAAATAATTCCTCTTGAAGAATTAACGATCAGTCCGCAATGCTTGTTTAATCCATATCTGGCAACTTCTTCGAGGCTTCCTCCCTGTGCTCCAATGCCAGGTATCAGCAAGAAATGATCATGCGCGATTTTTCTAATATCTTTCAGCATATCAGCCTGCGTAGCGCCAACAACATACATCATATTATCAGGCGATCCCCATACCTCTGATTTCAGTAGTACATCTTCAAATAACTTTCTGCCTGTGTTTTTATTTTCAATGAACTGAAAATCGAAAGCTCCTTTATTGGAAGTAAGAGCCAGGAGAATAACCCATTTGTCTTTATACTTCAAAAAAGGAGAAACCGAATCGTTTCCCATATATGGTGCCACTGTTATAGCATCGAAATCAAGCTTTTCGAAGAAGGCTTTTGCATAAAGCGAAGATGTATTCCCAATATCCCCGCGTTTAGCATCAGCGATAGTGAAAACATCAAATTTTTTCAGGTGCTGAATCGTCTTCTCAAGGCTTTTCCATCCCTCATGTCCCCGGCTTTCATAAAATGCAAGATTAGGTTTATATGCAATAGCAAATTCTTGTGTATGGTCGATGATCTGTTTATTGAACTCAAAAACAGGATCATTATAATCGTTTAAATATGCCGGTATTTTTGAAATATCAGAATCTAATCCGATACAAAGAAATGATTTCTTTTTTTGAATTAATTTGAAAAGTTCATTCCGGGTCATTTTTATTTACAATTTTAGATTTATGACTGTAAGGAATCCGTACGGATAATTTAAGAATTCAGAATCTAAAACACATAACCTCGCACTCAAAACCTGAAACCAGAAACCCGAAACCCAAAACCTGAAACCAGAAACCCGAAACCCAAAACCTGAAACTTATTACCCAACTTCTTCTTTCAACCTTTCAGCATTTTCAGCCAATTGAAGTTGGTCGATCAACTCCTGGATATTTCCATCGATTATAGATGGCAGGTTATACATTGTAAGATTTATCCTGTGCTCCGTAACTCTTCCCTGCGGCCAGTTATAGGTTCTGATCTTAGCTGACCTATCGCCGGTGGATACCATAGTTTTTCGTTTCGATGACACCTCATCTAAGTATTTTTTATATTCCAGTTCAAAAATCCTTGTTCTCAACACCGACATAGCTTTATCATAGTTTTTGATCTGTGATTTTTGATCCTGACAAGTTGCCACAATACCAGTAGGAATATGGGTTAACCTAACTGCTGAATAAGTGGTATTTACCGATTGCCCGCCTGGTCCTGAAGAACAAAAAATATCTTTCCTTACATCATTTGTGCCGATTTCTATATCAAACTCATCTGCTTCAGGTAATACCACCACCGAAGCAGCAGATGTATGAACTCTTCCCTGAGTTTCGGTTTTTGGAACCCGCTGAACGCGGTGAACTCCCGATTCGTATTTCATTTGTCCGTAAACATCCTTGCCTTTCACTTCAAAAATAACCTCTTTGAATCCGCCGACTGTTCCTTCAGTAAAATCAACAAGTTCCACTTTCCAACCTTTCGATTCACAGTATTTGATGTACATCCTGTACAGGTCGCCTGCAAAAATACTGGCTTCATCTCCTCCGGTTCCTGCCCTGATCTCAACAACGGTATTTTTACTGTCCTGTGGGTCGGCTGGTATCAGCATAACCCTGATTTCCTCTTCCAGTACATTACGCTTTCCTGTCAGTTCTGTCAGTTCTTCTTTAGCAAGTTCCCTGAATTCTTCGTCTTTTTCAGTTTTAAGAATTTTTTTGGTAGAAATTATATTATCAATAATGTTTTTGTATTCTTTGTATGCATCAACTATGGGCTGAAGCTCTTTGTAACTTTTATGTAGTTTGATATATTTTTTCATATCCGACATCACTGTCGGGTTGTTCATCTCGTCGCCAATCTCTTTCCAGCGATTATATATAGCTTCTAATTTCTCTAACATACAACATTAAATAGATAAAAGTTGGGTGCAAAAGTACAATAAAATCTTGTTAACAAAATAGTTTATAAATTGTATGAAATTACACCTTAGTAATTTAGAAATTTGTTAAATTTGGTAATTTTATAATACTTTAAGTTTTCTCAGCAAAACTTATTAAATCAGGTTAAATATATTTAGCTTCAGATGAAAAAATTTAGTACATTATTTTTAATTGTATTTTGTGCCTTTTGTATTACCACTGTTAATGCGCAACTTAATACAGGAGGTATTCCTAAAAGTTTTGTTTTAGATGATTTATCCGAATTTTTCCAGGAAGTTATTATTCCTTCTCCTGATATAGTAAAGTTAATCGAAGAGGATTTAAAAAGTGATAAATTATCTTTACCCCGCCGGTTTGCACAATTATTACCTGTCGGTTTGAATCTCCGGAATGCGGGTACCTCGGAGTTGCTTGATGACGGAAGTCGTATCTGGAGGTTAAAGTTAAGGTCGGAAGGCGCACTGGCAATCAGTTTGTATTTCGATGATTTTTATTTACCCAAGGGAGCAACGTTATATTTATATGATGATTCAAAGCAACAGATAAAGGGCGCATTTACGGAAATTAATAATCATAAAAGCCGTTTGTTTGCAACGGAGTTGATTTTTGGTGATGCAGTTACTCTGGAATTATACCTGCCCGAATTTGTTACCGGCAAACCTGCTCTACAGGTATCACATCTCGCTTATGCCTACAGGGATGTGCCTCGCTATGATTCTTCAAAAGGATTCGGGAGTTCCGACTTTTGTGAGATAAATATTAATTGTTCGCCCGAAGGCGATGGTTGGCAGGATGAAAAAAAGGGGGTGGTCAGGATTCAGGTGAAAGTTTCCGGTGCGACATTCTGGTGTTCAGGATCATTGGTTAATAATGCCAGGTATGACCTGACACCGTATATTTTAACTGCCGACCACTGTGCTTTTCAGTATGGTCATTATGCAAGTCCTGATGATCTGAATCAGTGGATTTTTTATTTTAATTATGAATCGGAAACATGTGAAAATCCACCGGAAGAACCTGAGATATATTCACTTACTGGTGCTTCAAAGATTGCCAACGGAGGCAATCACGGAACTGATGGCTCCGATTTTTACCTTGTATTGTTAAATGATAATGTGCCTGATAGCTATGATCCTTATTACAATGGATGGTCAGCTATCGATTCATCAAGCTCGTTTGGAGTTACCATCCATCATCCTGAGGGAGATATAAAAAAAATATCTACTTATACAACGCCACTTGTAACCTATGATTTTTCGGGGACAGGGCTTCCTTCTCACTGGGAAGTTTACTGGACCGAAACTTTTAACAATTGGGGGGTTACAGAACCTGGTTCTTCGGGGTCTCCTCTGTTTGACAGTAATGGAAAAATTTTAGGAACTTTAACTGCCGGCTGGGCATCATGTGATAGCCCTGATTTGCCTGATTATTACGGCAAATTTTCTTATCACTGGCAATCGAACGGTACTGCCGATACTACCCGGTTAAAACCCTGGCTCGATCCTGACAATACCGGCATAACTTCTTTAAATGGCACTACGCTAAGTGTAACTGAACTAAAAATTAAACCAAAGGATGATATTGTTAAAATATATCCTAATCCTGCGGATAATTTTGTTTATATAAATTTTATTAACTTTGAACCTTCTAAAATTCATCCCGAATTTTTGGGACTAATTGATATTTTAGGTAAACCGGTTAAGAACTTATATTTTAACAAATTATCAGAAAATAATAAAATCAATATTTCTGATATTCAATCGGGAATTTATTTTATAAAAATCGAGTATAATCAAAAAATTATAATCAAAAAAATAATTAAACGATAAAAACCTCTTCCGAAATTGCCCGGCATTGTTTTGATTTCGTGAGAATAACTTAAAAAGAGGTAGAAATTTTTAGCTCCAAATTAAATTTGAACAAATGGCAAGACCAGAAAATATTTTTGTTGTAGAAGATGATCTTCTATATATGAATCTTATTAAAAGAGAACTTGAAAAAATGGGTTATAACAGAACAAGATATTTTACAACAGGCCAGGAGGCAATACAAAACCTTAAAAAAAAACCTGATATAGCCCTGCTTGACTACTTTCTCGAAAAGGATTTTACGGGAATTGATATATTGAAAGCGATTAGGAAACGTTTTCCTGACACGCAGGTTATTTTTCTTACCGCCTCTGATGATGTGAACATAGCTGTGGACACAATGCGTAACGGCGCTTATGATTATATTGTTAAAGGCGACACGGCTTTCATTCGAATCAGGCATTTACTAAAAAAAATATCAGAAGAAAACGAAAGAAGGGCTAAAAGCAGGTCTATCATTCGATTTCAGATTATTATAATTATCGCCATTATTCTTATCTCTATATTAGGAATATTGTATTTTCATTACTTTATTAATTAATTTAAAATATTCCTTTGTTTTTTTAATTGAAAGCTATAATTTTGCACTCCCAAAAAATAAAGGTATTAAATATGAAGAAAGATATTCATCCAAAGGATTATAGGTTTGTGATTTTTAAGGATATGTCGAATGGATACACATTCCTTTCAAAATCTACTGCAAAGACAAAAGAGACTGTTACGTGGGAAGATGGAAATGAATACCCGCTCGTTAAACTGGAAATATCTCATACATCACATCCGTTTTTTACAGGCAAGATGAAGTTTGTTGATACGGCAGGGCGTGTAGATAAATTCAAGAGCAGGTATCAAAAACATTTAGAAAAGAAAAAATAATAGTTTTTCAAACATTGAATAAGAAATTTTATATAAGCCCTTATTTCTGAAGTAAGGGCTTTTTATATTCTATAAATTGGATTTTTCACAAAACTTATTGATAAAATTCATACTATTGTCCATTGATTTATAATTGATTTGTTTGTTAATAAAAAAAGCCAAAGCTATTGTATGAATTATATTTTATTTGACGACCAGTCCAGAAATAATTTACTTCCTTTAACATTTCTACGCCCTGTTGCAGATATCAGGATAGGCATCCTTACCATCCGTGAAAAATGGGAGAAGTATTTAAAAACGAAAACTTCCACTTTAACCGAAACATACTTAATCGCTAAATATCCTATCCTTAAAAATGAGCATAATATTTTGATTAATGGTTTGGTATGCCCTAATCCGGGATTGGTAAAAGAAATCAATGGCTTAAAGCCAAATCAGGCGCTGGTTACAGAAGATTCAATTATAGCTTTGCATATACGTGCAGAAGACCTGGATGAAACAGGCGAAATGGATATTACAGGTATTGAAGAGTTAGTAATTAAAAGTGAGTTTGTCAAAATCAATGAAACATGGGAGATTTTTAGTAAAAACGGAAAAGCTATTAATAATGATTTTGAATTAATCACAAAAAAAAGAAAAAGCGAAAAGATTAATGATACTAACCGGGTATTAGGAGAAGAAAATATTTTTATAGAAAAAGGCGCTAAAGTTGAGTTTGCAACTCTCAATGCCAGTACCGGACCTATATACATTGGTAAAGATGCAGAAATTATGGAAGGCGCTATTATCAGGGGTCCTCTGGCGCTTTGCGACCATGCAGTTATCAAAATGGCAGCAAAAATTTACGGGCCTACCACTATTGGTCCGTATTCGAAAGTTGGTGGCGAGGTAAATAATTCGGTGTTTTTCGGGTATTCAAACAAAGCTCATGACGGCTTTCTCGGAAATTCAGTTATCGCCGAATGGTGTAATCTGGGTGCCGACACTAATAATTCAAACCTGAAAAATTCTTATGATAATGTTAAACTCTGGAGCTATCCTCAAAAAACCTTTGTAGAAACAGGTCTTCAGTTTTGTGGGATGATAATGGGCGACCATTCAAAATCAGGGATAAACACTATGTTTAACACAGGTACGGTGGTCGGAATTTACGTAAATGTTTTCGGATCGGGCTTTCAAAGGAATTTTATCCCTTCATTCTCATGGGGTGGAACTTCAGGCTTTAAAGTTAATGATATTAAAAAAGCTATTAAGGTAGCTGAAGCAGTGTTCAAAAGGAGAAATAAAAAATTTGATGATATTGAAAAAGAGATATTGATCAATGTTTTTGACCAGACAGCTACCAACAGAATTATTTGAAACATTTGGTATAAAAAACAGGAAACTCTTTCAAATTTACTTAATTGGATTATGAAATTAACTGAAAGAAATATTTTTATTGTATCAGAAAAGCTTGACAGCGAAACAGAATTCATTCCTTTATTATCCACAGAAGATGAAGAACTGATCAAAGCTGAGAAAGTCCCTGAAAAGCTCCCGATATTACCGCTCAGGAATACCGTTTTATTTCCCGGAGTTGTAATCCCGATAACCGTTGGAAGGGATAAATCAATAAAGCTTATTAAAGATGCCTTTAGAGATAAAAAAATAATAGGTGTTGTAGCGCAAAAAGATGCTGAAGTTGAAGAACCGGGTATCGATGATCTTAACAGGATTGGTACTGTCGCAAATATCATAAAGATACTTCAGATGCCTGACGGAAATACAACAGTTATTATCCAGGGTAAAAAAAGATTTCAGTTACTCGAACTTATCAGCTCCGATCCATATTTTGAAGCCAGGGTAGCTCAATACGCAGCCATAGAAAACGTTGGACAAGATGAAGAATTCAATGCTTTAATTGCTTCTTTAAAAGACCTGTCCATTCAAATTATAAAGCAATCGCCTAACATACCTTCAGATGCTGCTTTTGCGATTAAAAATATTGAGAGTCCAGTTTTTCTCGTCAATTTCGTTTCATCCAATCTGAACATTGATATTAATGAAAAACAAAAACTGCTTGAGATATCTGATTTTCATGAAAGGGCAAAAAAAGTTCTTTCAGCCCTGACGAAAGAACTTCAAATGCTTGAATTAAAAAATCAGATCCAGAAAAAAGTAAAGGTTGATCTCGATAAGCAGCAGCGGGATTTTTTCTTGCACCAGCAGATAAAAACAATACAGGAAGAGCTTGGAGATGCGCCGGGAGCACAGGATATTGATGAACTCAGGAAGAAAGCCAGTAATAAAAAATGGTCGAAAAAAGTTGCCGAAGTTTTTAATAAAGAAATGAGCAAGCTTCAGAGGATGAACTCACATGCGCCTGATTTTGCCGTACAGTTAAATTACCTTGAATTCCTTGTTGAACTGCCCTGGAATGAATACACGAAAGATAATTTCGATTTGCAAAGAGCTGAAAAAATATTAGAAGAAGATCATTACGGGCTTGAAAAGGTCAAAGACCGAATAATCGAGCACTTAGCGGTTATAAAATTGAAAAATGACCTGAAGGCTCCGGTTTTATGTTTTGCCGGTCCTCCCGGTGTCGGAAAAACATCTCTCGGCAAATCAATAGCCCGTGCGCTTGGAAGAAAATATATCCGTATGTCGCTGGGTGGTGTAAGGGATGAAGCGGAATTGCGGGGTCACCGCAAAACATATATCGGAGCTTTACCGGGAAGAATTATTCAAAGCCTGAAAAAGGGCAAATCTTCTAATCCCGTATTTGTATTGGATGAAGTGGATAAAGTGTTAGGCGCTACCGTTAGTGGCGATCCACAGGCTGCATTGCTCGAAATACTTGACACGGAACAAAACAATACTTTTTATGATAATTATCTTGAAATGGAGTTTGACCTGTCAAAGGTTATGTTTATAGCAACTGCAAATACTTTAAGCACTATCCATCCGGCTCTTGTTGACAGGATGGAAGTTATCGACATCAGCGGTTATTTATTAGAAGAAAAAGTGGAAATTGCAAAACGGCACCTGCTTCCTAAGCAATTAAAAGAACATGGTGTTAAAAGGTCACAGTTAACATTCAGCAAAGATATTGTCGAGAAAATTGTGGATGATTATACAAGGGAAGCCGGCGTAAGAACATTAGAAAAAAATATTGCCACCATCATCCGCAAAAGAGTAAAATACATTGTTGAGAATATTGAATATGACAAGAAGATCGATGAAAAGGACCTCTTAAAGATATTAGGTCCTCCGCGTTTTCAGAGAGAAAAAGGATTATCAAATAAAGTGGCAGGGGTTGTAACAGGTTTAGCATGGACAGCAGTTGGAGGAGAAATTTTATTTGTTGAAGTAAGCCTAAGCAAAGGAAGAGGTAACCTGGCTATGACAGGTAGCCTTGGCAATGTTATGAAAGAGTCAGCCACTATTGCTTATGAATATCTGAAATCACATGCTGAATACCTTGGATTAGATCCTGATATTTTCCGGAAATGGAATGTACATATTCATATACCGGAAGGAGCTACCCCTAAAGATGGTCCTTCGGCAGGTATAACAATGTTTACTGCATTGGCTTCGGCTTTTACTCAAAGAAAAGTACGTTTAAAAATTGCTATGACCGGCGAGATTACCCTTAGAGGCAAGGTGTTGCCGGTTGGGGGCGTGAAAGAAAAAATCCTTGCAGCTAAAAGGGCAAAGATCAATGACATCATTATTTCTATTGAAAACAAAAAGGATATTGAAGAAATCAAACCAAAATACCGTGAGGGTTTAACTTTTCATTATATTGACCAGATGATAGATGTGATTGACCTTGCCTTGTTAAAAGAAAAGGTAAAGAATCCGTTGAATGTTAATTAGTGTCTGTCTATAAACTTATAAAAAGACACAAATTTCACTAATTTACACGAATTAAATTAGTGAAAATTAGTGTAATTCGTGTCAAAAACATTTTCAATTTAAGACTTTATGGACGGACCCCTAATTAATCTTTATTTGATAATTATCCTTTTGTTTATAATCCCTTCTTGAGTTTCTATCCGAAATAAATAAACCCCTCTTGTAAAATGTAATGTGATTAATTGATAAGATTTGCAGTTTAGCTTTTTCTTTGATTCAATTATTTGTCCGGTAAAATTATAAAGCCTGATACTCTTCAGCTTTATATCGGAATTTATGTTTATTAAATCTGATGCGGGATTTGGATAGATTTGAATTTGATTAATTATGTTTTCTTTAATTCCTGTAATAATTATTGTGATATAAGCACAATCAGATTCACCCGTTTCATAAACAGCAGTAACGCATATTTCATAAGTTCCCGGTCCAAGTTCTATTAAATATGAAGTTCCGGTAATAAATGCAACTAACACTCCATCGATATAAATGTTATAACCGAGTAAATTTGGACAATTTGGCGGATCCCATTCCAGAAGTATCTCATTCGGGCTAATATATGAATAAGAAATATTTTGTGGCGGATCAAAGCAAGGGCTTTCCAATTCCTCAATTTGATAATCATCAATAAAATATTTTGGAATACCCGTTCCGTTATCATCCCATGAATAAAAATTTGAACCGCCAAGTTGGTTTATTCCGCTGAAGCTGCCTCCTTGACTCCATGTCCATTCATGAATAAGCAAATTATTAAAAAAATATTTCGCCCAATCATTGTCAAGATCAACAATAATATCATTGTTAAACCATGTATTGTAACTGTAATTAAAATAAATTGTAGTTTGACCGACACACCGGCCATTACCATCTTCTTCGAAAAAAACCTGCATTCCCCATAAGCTGTTTATACCGTCAAAGAGTTGAAGTGTATTAAAATATCCTAAAAACCCTTCGGGTATATACATTTTAAAACTGATTCCAAACCTTCCTTCTGTGTAATTATCAATGGGCTTTACCAGATCATTTGAATCTACAATAATAACAGATTGTGTTCCGCTGTATGCCAGGGTGTCAATGATAAAAGGATCTTCATCAGAACCCGGACTATTAGTCCAGGTAGTCCAGTCAGTTGGGTTTTGGACTACTAATTGTTCTCCCGCATTATAGGATTCAAAATCATCAAAAAAAACAGTGCCCTTCAAATCCTGAGCATGTCCGGATATTGCGAATGAAATCGTGAGGATTACAATTATGAGCTTCTTTTTCATCTGTTTAAAATTACGTAATACATTAACTATTTGCCACTTACATTTCAATCATCCCTTTGTGTGTGTCAATACAAAAAACATGAGTGTTCCATAACGCAAAATTGTTTAGTGATTGAACGGGTAAATTATTTGACCGGCTAAATATACAAAAAAAACATGTATTTTTACAATCGTAAAAACACAATAAATAAAATGACAACAGGAAACCAAAACTTCTATCTTTTTATTTTCTAAACTCTTAATTTAGCAGACAACTATGCCAAAAGTGGAAATAAGAGCCAGTGGGTGGTGGTTATCTCGGAGTTACCTGCAAGGCTAAAAAAAGAAACAGAATGCGAAAACTGAAACTATTGAAACAAGAAAATAGACATAGAATTGAAAAATTGGTTGACATAAATAATTTTGTTTTTGCCCGCCCGCTTTTGCCCTTCGGGACAATTAGGAAAGCCAACGCACATTTAGGCACATTTGGTTTTTGCCAACACACAAAGCCGACCCGAAAAAACCAAAAGAGCCTAAATCTTTCCACCCCACTTCTTCGATTTACAGAAATGGATTTTATAATTTAGACGACTTTAATAACAAGGAAAATATAATGATAGATTTTAAAAAGAAAGCAGATTTAATATGGCAAGTAGCCAACTACTTACGTGGCGATTACAAACAATCAGACTACGGAAAAGTAATTTTGCCTTTGACTGTTTTGAGACGATTAGATTGTGTTTTAAAACCAACAAAAGAAAAAGTTTTAGACTATCTGCCAAGAATAAAAGATAAATCTGACAGTGCAAAAGATTTAATCCTAAACAATATTGCAGGACATAATTTTCACAACCGAAGTAAATTTGATTTTGAAAAACTAAAAGCAGAACCTGATAAAATTGCTGCTAATCTAAGAAACTACATAAATGGATTTTCGGCAAGTGCCAGAGAAATAATTGAATATTTCAACTTTGACGACCAAATTGAAAGAATGGATGACCCTAAATCTGATATTCTACTTCTAATTGTAAAAGAGTTTGCCGAAATTGACCTTGCTGATATGGGGAGTATGGAAATGGGTTATACTTTTGAAGAACTCATTAGAAAATTCTCTGAACAATCAAACGAGACTGCAGGAGAGCATTTTACACCAAGAGAAGTTATCAAATTAATGGTAAATCTTCTTTTTAATTCCGACAACGAAACGCTGACAAAAGAAGGAATTGTTAAAACACTTTACGACCCTGCTTGTGGAACCGGCGGAATGCTTTCTCTTGGAGAACAACACTTAAATAGTTTCAACAAAAAAGCAAAACTGGAAGTTTTCGGACAAGAGATAAATCCTGAATCTTATGCAATCTGTAAATCTGATATGCTGATTAAAGGACAAAACCCTTCAAACATAAAATTCGGGAATACATTCACAGTTGACGGATTGGAAGATGAAAAATTTGATTATATGCTTTCAAATCCGCCATTTGGCGTTGACTGGAAAAAAGCACAAAAAATAATTAAATCTGAAAGTGAGAACAAAGGATATTCAGGGCGTTTTGGTGCTGGATTGCCAAGAATAAATGATGGTTCTTTGCTTTTTTTACAACATATGATTTCAAAAATGAAATCAAGCGGAACAAGAATTGGAATTGTTTTTAATGGCTCACCGTTATTTACAGGACAAGCAGGAAGCGGAGAAAGCAATATCAGAAAATGGATTATTGAGAATGATATGCTTGAAGCAATAATTGCGATGCCAGACCAACTATTTTACAATACAGGAATTGCAACTTATGTTTGGATTGTAAACAATAAAAAGAGCGAAGAAAGGAAAGGCAAAATCCAACTGATTAATGCCACAGGACAAAAAGACGAAGAATTAGTTGCAAATGGTGAACTGCCATTCAATCGCTTTTGGGATAAAAAAATACCAACTCTTGGAAACAAACGAAAAGAAATTGCAGAAAACGCCCGCCTGTCGGACGGACAGGGAGATGAAAAAGGAATTGGATTTATAACCAAATTTTATGGCGATTTTGAAGAAAACGAATTTGTAAAAATCTATCCAAATGATTTTTTTGCTTATTGGCGAGTTACTGTTGATGAACCTTTAAGGAAAAAAAATGGAGAAATTGAAAGAAACAGTAAAGGACAACCAAAACCCAATACAACTTTAAGAGATTATGAAAATATTCCATTCTTAAAATTGGATGAAAACAAAAAACTCGTGCCACAAACTATTGAAGAATATTTTAAACGTGAAGTTAAACCCAATTTACCAGATGCATGGGTTGACGAAACCAAAACGAAAATTGGTTATGAAATAAACTTCACTAAATATTTCTATGAGTTTAAACCTTTACGCTCATTGTCTGATATTAAAGCAGAGATTTTAAAATTAGAAGAAAAAACTTTGGAAACTAAAAAAACGGTGCTTGACTAATGGAAAAATTTAAAAGAGGTTCAAAATGGAATAAATGGGATTTGCACGTGCATACTCCAAAATCCATTATTCAACATTATGGTGGAGATACTGACGAAGCTTGGGAAACTTTCATTTCTGATTTAGAAGAATTACCTGATGAATTTAAGGTTTTAGGTATTAATGATTACATTTTTCTTGATGGATATAAGAAAGTTAAGGAATATAAAAATCAAGGAAGACTACCTAAAATTGAACTCATTCTTCCCGTTATTGAATTAAGAATTAACAAGTTTGCATCACTTGGTGATGAAGCATGGAAAAAGGTTAATCTTCATTTAATTTTTTCTGACCAACTTTCTGATGATGAGATTGAAGTTCAGTTTCTTAGTGCAATTCAGCATAAAATTAAGATTTCGCCAGATATTGAAGATATAGAGTTTCAGGGAGTAGCTACAAAAGAGAACCTCGCAATCCTTGGAAAACAAATTAAAGAAAGTTCTACCGTTGATATTACTCATTCTGACTTAAAGGTTGGTTTTTGGAATATCAATTTTGATTATAAAGTAGTTATGGATATTGTCAACGGCTACTTTAAAGGCAAATGCTTAACGGCAGTTGGTAAGACTGAATGGGATACAATGCGTTGGGATGGTTCAGCCGCTGAAAAAAAGAATACTATTAATAAAGCTGCATTCTCGTTCACATCACTTGAAAAAGCCGAGCATTATCATAAGCATTCTGAAAAACTAAAAGAAGCCAAAGTTCGAAATTTTCTTCTTGACTGTAGTGATGCTCATTCTTTTTCAAATAAACAAAATGAAAAAGATAAAATTGGAAACTGTTTTACATGGTTAAAATCTGATTTAACTTTTGAAGGATTAAAACAAATTGCAAATGATAAAAGTCGAATTTTTATAGGAGAGACTCCTACATTACTGGAACGAACAAGAACAAATCCCACCAAATTTATAGACACATTAGTTATTAATAAAATTGTAAATTCAAAATTAAGTGAGAAGTGGTTTAACGATTTTAATTTAAAGTTAAATCCTTCTATGGTTGCAATTATTGGGAATAAAGGACAAGGTAAAAGTGCTATTGCTGATGTCATAGGATTGTTAGGCAATACTCCAAATTATGAAAACTTTTCTTTTTTACATAAAACTAAATTCAGAAGACCTCGCCCTATTAATAAGTCTGAACATTTTAATGCAAGTTTGAATTGGTTAGATGGAAGTTCTGAGTTAAAGAAATTAAACGAAAATCCCAAAGAAACATCTAAAACCAAAATTAAATACTTACCGCAAAATTTCTTAGAAAAGCTGTGTAACGAAGATTTAAAGGATTTTGAAGGCGAATTAAGAAATGTTATTTTTTCGCATTTATCTGAAGCAGATAAATTAGGAAAAATCAGTTTAGACGAACTAATTGAATATCAATCGGAGGTCATAAATGAAGATGTTTCAGAGATTAAAAAAAAGATACAAAGCTCAAACAAAGTCATTATCGAATTAGAAAACAAAGAGTCTGAAAATTATCGGAAAACAATTGAAGAGAGACTTAAAGAAAAAGAGAATGAATTAAAAGCACATGATGCTGCTAAACCAACTCCAATTGAAGCACCAACTGATGAGAAAGTTGTCAAAAAGAATGAGGGTGTTACTAAACGAATTTCTGAAATAAGGGATGAAATAAATAAGATTAATGAGAATATCCATGAAGCACAGGAGTCTTTATCAACAACTAAGATTGAGATTGCTGAAATAGAAAAAGTTATTCAGCTAATAGATTTATTTGAGAAGCAATATACTAATCTTAAAGATGAAATTCAGGATGTTTTTCAAAAACACTCATTGAACCTAAAGGATAGCATTTCACTCACAATTAAGAAAGAGCAAATAGCAGACGTATTAAATAAGAAACAAAGTTTATCTATTAACTTGAACCAATCCATTCATAACGACAAGATGACTGGATTTTTGGATAAAAAACAGATTTTAGAAAAAGAACTTAAAGAATTACAAGACAAACTTGATGAACAAACAAAAGCTTTTCAAAAATATTTAGATGCAAAAAAAGTTTGGGATGAAAAAAGAGAGTTAATCATCGGAAGTGAAGAAAAGGATGGAACAATAACTTCGTTAAAAAAACAAATAACCTACATTGAAAATGAACTGCCTGACAATTTAAAACTCTCATACGATAAACGAAAATCATTAACAATTGAATTATTTGAGAAAAAAAATGAAATAATTGGATTATATAAAAAGCTGTTTGAACCTATAACCATATTCATTAAGAACTATGGAAATCAACTTTCAGACTATGAAATAGAATTAGATGTAGATTTAAAAATTGTAGGATTAGTGGAAAAGTTTTTTGACCACATTAGTTTAGGTAGCAAGGGTAGTTTTATTGGTAATCCATCTGGGACAGAAAGATTAAAACTGTTAATTGAAAATAATGACCTAAAAACTACTGATGGTATTATTTCCTTTTTGGATACATTAGTTGAGAATCTGCAAAAAGATAAACGTGAAGATCAAAAAGAAGTAAAGAGAGAAGTTGAAACTCAGTTAAAAAAAGGTTACTCTGTATTCGATTTGTATTCTTATATGTTTAACCTTGATTATTTAGAACCTGAATACAGGTTGAAATTAGGTGACAAAAACCTTTCTGAATTATCTCCTGGTGAACGAGGAGCATTACTACTTATTTTTTATCTGACTTTAGACCAAAATGATATTCCACTGGTAATAGACCAACCAGAAGAGAATTTGGATAATCAAAGTGTCTTTAAAATATTAGTGCAATTTATAAAAAGAGCAAAAGAAAAAAGACAGATAATTATTGTTACACATAATCCGAATTTAGCAGTTGCCTGTAATGCAGAACAAATTGTTCATGTAACCATTAATAAAGAGGATGGTAATGAAATAAACATTATCAGTGGTTCTTTAGAGAATCCAAAAATCAATAGTGCTGTAATTAATATATTAGAAGGTACTTACCCTGCTTTAAATACAAGAACAAATACATACAAGGTAATTGAAAGAACAAGTCAAGAAATGGGAATTAGTAATGAATAAATACGAAAAATACAAAGACAGCGGTTTTGATTGGATTGGAGAAATTCCTGAACATTGGAAAGCAAAGAAACTGAAATATTTGGCATTTGCTAATCCAAGCAATATTGATAAAAAAAGTAAGAAAGAAGAACAGGAAGTTTTCTTATGTAACTATGTTGATGTTTATAAAAATGACTTTATCCGTAGTGGAATGAAATTTATGAAAGCAACAGCAAGTGATAGTCAAATTGAAAAATTCATATTGAAAAAGGGAGACGTAATAGCAACAAAAGATTCGGAAACACCTGATGACATTGGAGTTCCTGCTCTTGTTATAGAAGATTTTAACGATGTTGTTTGTGGTTATCATTTAACTCATATTAAACCTTTTGATATCAATGGTGATTTTTTATTTCGTTTCTTTCAAACTCAATATCTAAAATCATATTTTGAAGTTTCTGCTAATGGTGTAACAAGATATGGTCTTGGAGTTGATAAAATAAACTCCGCATTTGTTATTGAACCATCATACAAAGAACAAACCGCCATAGCCAACTATCTCGACTGTAAAACAGCAGAAATAGACGAATTAATTAATCAAAAAGAGCAACTACTCGAACTCTACGAAGAAGAAAAAACAGCCATAATAAACCAAGCCGTTACAAAAGGCATTAATCCAGATGCACCAATGAAAGATAGTGGTATTGACTGGCTGGGTGAAATTCCTGAACATTGGGAATTGAAAAGAGTTGCGACATTCGGTAGTTTTTCAAAAGGAAAAGGTATTCCACGTTCTGAGTTAAAAGATGATGGTTATCCTGCTATTCTTTATGGTGATATCTATACGAAATACAATGTAAAAGCAGAAATTATTCAAAATCATATTAATGAAGAAACAACTAAAACATCTGTTGAAATTAAAAAAGGAGATTTGCTTTTTACAGGTTCAGGGGAAACAGCAGAAGATATTGGAAAATGTATAACTTATCTGGGAGATGAAACAGTTTATGCAGGTGGTGATGTAATCATTTTGAGACAGAAAAAGCATAACAGTTTGTTTTTAAGTTATTCACTGAACAGCAATGCAAGTATTTATCAAAAAGCAAGTATGGCAAAGGGGCAAATAATCATACATATTTATGCTTCAAATCTTCGTGAAATAGTTTTACCAATACCAAATAATGAAGAACAAACAGCCATAGTTCAACACATCGAAACTGAAATATCTCGAATAAATACAAAAGTCCAAAAAACAAAAAAATTAATTGATTTGCTTGGCGAGTATAAACAATCGCTTATTTCGGAAGTGGTAACAGGGAAAGTAAAAGTTATTTAAAGAGAGAATATGATGGAGACAGAGCATACAAATATTGAATATAAAAGTCTAAAAAAAGCCATTGGAACAAAAGCCAATTTAAAAGAACTGGCAGAGACTTGTGTGTGTTTGGCAAATTCGCAAGGCGGCATTTTGTTTATCGGTATTGAAAACAATGACAAACTACCACCGGCAAAACAAAAAATTACACAAGAAATGGTAAATGATGTATTATCGAGAATACGTTCATTAACCGATAGTGTAGGTTTAGGCGATGCAAATACAGAAACTCACGAAAACGGCGGACAATATTTTCATTTCAGAGTATTTCATACCAGTCGAACCATAGCCACTACTTCAAGCGGAAAAATCTTAATGCGTATTCAGGACAAATGCTATCCTATTTCCGGTGAAGATGTTACACGCCTTGCCGCCGAAAAAAATGCTTTTCGGTGGGAGTTGGTCGAATTGAAATCATTTAGAATAAATCAAGTTCCCAATAGCAATATACTTTCTTTTGTTGATGATATTCGTAGTTCAGATAGGGTTAAAGATAGCGTAAAGCAAAAAGATGATTTTGAACTTCTTGAACATTATAATTTGAGCATTAACGGAAAATTAACCAATCTCGGTGCATTGTGGTTGGGCACTGAACAAATGCGAAGCCGTATTTCTTATCCTATCACTATTCAGTATATTGTTTACGACGAATATGGCGAAAAAATAAAAAAGGAAAATTGGAACGATTATGAACTAAATCCAAAAGAATTAATTATTGATGTGGAAGAAAAGGCAAGCGAGTTAAAATATTTTTATGAATTTCCGCAGGGGCTTTTCCGAAAACGAATCAGACAATATGCATCTGAAATAATCAGAGAATTATTGGTAAATGCTATTGCCCATAAAAAATATACTATTTCGGGCGATATTTTTATTGAAGTGCATCCCAATAAATTGGAAATCACCAATCCGGGGAATTTACCTATCGGAATAACCGAGAACAACATACTTCACAGCAGGCACCGCAGAAACCCGCATTTAATACGAATTTTCCACGATTTGAATTTAATGGAAGGAGAAGGCTCGGGTTATGATTTAATTTATGAGTTGGACAGTAAAGACAACAAGCCTTTTCCTATTGTAAAAACAGGATTTGATTTTACAAAAGTAATTCAGAGTTCTGAAATTATAAACGAAGAAGTGGTGTTTCTGTTGGAATATATTTCTCAACACTATCAGTTGTCACAAAAACAATTTATCGCCCTTGGAGTTATTGCAAGAGAAAAAAAGATACTGGGGACTGAACTAATAAAGTACCTTCAAATACAAGAAGATGACAGACTGCGTTCCTATGTCGTAAAATTAGAAGAACAAAAAATATTAATATCACGGGGAGTTAGAAAAGGCAAACAGTATTTGATTAACCCTCAATTGATAAAATCATCAAAATTAAATATTAAGCCCAGTTTAAAAACTATTGAAACACATCGTTTAGTTGCATTGATTGAAAGTGATTTGCAAACATACCCGGAAAGCACAATAAGAGAGATTCATAATCGATTACCAGACATCAGTTTTAAAGATTTGCAAAAAACAATTTATCAGATGGTGAAAAAAGGAATTTTACTTCATTCTTCTGACAAGACTTACAGAAAATATCGGTTGGCATAAAAAAAAAGAAATGAAAAAGAAATTGAAAAAGAAAATTTGACAAATGCTTAATATTCAATTTTATAGTAAAATATATTTTCTTTTTTAGACTGGAAATTTAAATAGAAAATGAATAGAATTACAACAGAAAATACATTTGAAACTGCTATTGTTCAATCATTAATTAATAATGGCGGATATTCTCAGGGCAATGCACCCGATTACAGTCCTGAATTGGGTTTGTTTAAATACGAAGTGTTAAAGTTCTTACAAGATACTCAACCCAAAAACTGGCAAAAAATATCGGCAATTCACGGAGATAATGTAGATAACAGAATAATTCAACGTATTTACAAAGAAATGGATTTGCGGGGCAGTCTTGATGTTATCCGAAATGGTTTTGTTGATTATGGGGTTCGTTTCAAGTTAGCGTTTTTTAAACCAGAATCTGGCTTAAATCCTGAAACGCAAGAACTCTATGATAAGAACCAACTTAAAATAATTCGTCAGGTTTATTATTCATCAAAAAAAGGCAATACAAACTCTGTTGATTTGGTGCTTTCTTTAAATGGAGTTCCCGTTGCAACAATTGAACTTAAAAACCATTTTACAGGTCAAAGCACCGATAATGCCAAAAAGCAATACGCAACTACAAGAGACAACCGTGAATTACTTTTTGCTTTTAAGAAACGTTCGTTGGTTCATTTTGCTGTGGACGATGAAGAAGTTTTTATGGCAACCAAACTTGACGGCAAAAAAACATTTTGGCTTCCATTTAATAAAGGGCATAACAAAGGAAAAGGCAATCCGCCAAATCCAAACCTGTCTGCCGAACAGGCAGGTGGTTATAAAACCGATTATTTGTGGAATTCAATTTTAGTAAAAGATAGTTGGCTCGATATTATTCAGAGATTTATCCATTTACAGATTGAAGAAATAGATGTAAAGACGCACGGCCGTGCGTCTCGGCAGTATAAAAAGGAAAAGATGATTTTTCCTCGCTTTCATCAATTAGATGTAGTTAGAAAAATGACTGCTTATGCAAAGGAAACAGGAGCAGGTAAAAATTATTTGGTTCAGCATTCGGCAGGTTCGGGCAAAAGTAATTCGATAGCTTGGTTAGCTTATCGCTTATCAAGTTTACATAACAACGAAGATATACGGGTTTTCGACAGCGTAATTGTAGTAACAGACCGTAGAGTTTTAGACCAACAATTACAAAATACTATTTATCAATTTGAACATAAAACCGGTGTAGTTCAAAAAATTGATAAAGACAGCACACAATTGGCGTATGCAATAAATTCCGGTTCTCATATAATTATAACAACTTTGCAAAAATTTCCCTTTGTTCTTGACAAAGTGGGTGATTTGCCAGACCGAAAATATGCTGTAATTATTGATGAAGCACATAGTTCTCAGGGCGGAGAAGCTCATAAAAATATGAAAGAAGTATTATCATCAAATGGAAATGAAACAGAAAATGATGAAAATGACAATTTCACAGCCGAAGATTTTATAAGAGAACAAATTGAAAAATCAGCCGAAGCAAGGGGGCATCAAAATAATATTTCGTTTTTTGCATTTACGGCAACTCCAAAATATAAAACCCTTGCGATTTTCGGAGAGAAGGACAGAGACGGCAAACCACAACCATTTCATTTGTATTCGATGCGTCAAGCAATCGAAGAAGGCTTTATTCTTGATGTATTAGAGAATTATACAAACTATGAACTTTATTTTAAGCTTTCAAAAGCCATTGAAGATGATCCATCATTAAACAAGAAAAAAGCTGCAAGAGCTATAGGTCATTATGTAAATTTCCATCCTCATAATTTGGCTCAAAAAACTGAAATTGTAATTGAGCATTTTAGGCAGGTGGTTGCCAAAAAAATCGGTGGAAGAGCTAAAGCAATGTTTGTAACATCTTCACGAAAGTTGGCTAAACGATATTTTGAAGCTTTTAACCAATACATTAAAGAAAACGGTTACACAAAAGAATTAAAAATATTAGTAGCCTTTTCAGGCAATGTTATTGATGACAATTATCCGGACGGTGTTTCTGAACCCCAATTAACGGGATATGGCGAAAAAGAATTACCACAAATATTCAACACAAATGAATACAGAATTTTAATTGTTGCGGACAAATACCAGACAGGTTTTGACCAACCAATGCTACATACAATGTACGTGGATAAAAAACTATCGGGAGTTAAAGCCGTTCAGACACTTTCAAGATTAAACAGAACAGCTCCGGGTAAAGAAGATACTTTTGTTTTGGATTTTGCGAATGACAGGAAAACAATTTTTGAATCATTCCAACCCTATTATGAAAAAACAATTGTAGCCGAAGAACCTGAGATTAACCACCTTTTCGATTTAAAAAGTAAACTGGACGAGAAACAAATTTTTTGGCAATCGGAAATAGATGCTTTTGCAAATATTTATTTCAAGCCATCTGGAAAACTTACAACAAAAGACCAATCGCATTTATACGCATATATTGACCCTGCAATAGACAGATTTAAGGCAATAGAAACAGAAGATGAAAAGGACGAGTTTAAAAAGAGTTTAAGAACTTGGACAAATCTTTACTCATTCCTTGCTCAAATAATGCCATTTAAAGAACCTGAATTTGAGAAGTTTTATGCTTATGCAAAATTGCTTCAAACTAAATTGCCTAAAAAAGAATTGTCAGACAGTTTACAACTTGCAGACGAAATAGCAATGGAATATTATCGTTTGCAAAAAATAAAAGAAGGCTCAATTGATTTAATAAAAGGAGAAGATGGAGAATTAGACGGATTAAGTGAAGCAGGTATAAAAAGAGCAAAAGAAGAAAAAGCGAAGTTGTCAGAAATTATTGAAGTTCTTAACGAAAGATTTGGAACTGAATTTGAAGAAGCAGACAAATTATTCTTTGACCAAATAGAAGCGGAATTAATTCAGGACGAAAAATTACAGACACAAGCAAAAGCAAATGAAATTGACACTTTTAAATACGCTTTTGAAGATATGTTCTTAAATAAGTTGATTGAAAGAATGGACCAGAATCAGGAAATATTTGATAAAATAATTGAAAATAAATCGTTTGGTAATTTAGTAAAAGAATTGATGCTTAAAAAGGTGTATGATAAAATAAATGAAGAAGCCCAACCCTAAAGCCATACACATTTGCAATTCGCACGAGCCAGCACTTGACCAAAAATTGCAAAAGAGTATGTCTTGCCAGCGCTTTTTTTGCCGACCTGAAAAAACAAAATCAGGACAGTGCTAAAATTGAAAATTGAGTAGAAAATAATGAAAAAATAGAAAGCCCAGCAGGTAACAATGTATATAAAAAATTGCCGGAATAGTTGTAAAAACAAACATTGTAGCCCGTTTTAACTTCCTTGTAACTTGAAAGTGAAGTGCTCCGGAATCGGCAACTTTTCATATACTAAACGTTAACAAAAGCCTCGTCAAAGAAAATGACGAGGCTTTTTTACAAAATAACAGTTCAGTAAGCGGGATTCTGTTTTAATCTATCATTTATCTCGCACCGATGTCACCACCGGCATCTAACGACCAACCCCCCAGGCTCGGACGAGCAGCCCTTTATGCCTGCCAAAACAGACAAACCCTGGTATATTTGGTCTTTCAACCCGTAAGGTTTACCCTCCCGGCATGTTACCACATCGGGACGTAAGCTCTTACCTCACGTTTTCACCCTTTCCATACACTTATGCGTGGTGGTTATTTTCTGTGGCACTTGCTGTTATCCGTCAGTCTCCCAACGAACACCTTCCTGCTAAGAAGTACGGCGCTCTGTGTTGTCCCGACTTTCCTCCCCGAAAAAGAGTGTTTGAATTTTCTGAAAAAAAAAGAAAAACGGAAAACAAACAAACTCTGAATTGAGGCGATAGAACGAACTGTTATTACAGTTTTGCAAAATTAGTAAAAAACACTTAAAAAAAAATCCAAATAATACATAAAAAGCCACTGATTCACTGATTTAAAACGAATAAATATGAAATATTTTCTAAAGTTTACGATATAAAATTTGTCCGTAGGATGCGTTTTAGTATATCTTTGTGATGTTTATGTATCAGGAAATTATCAGATATGAAAAGTAAAATTCTTATTTTATTAATCTGTATAATCTCAGAAATATTATATTCCCAGGTATTACCTGTATGTATTGATGGGAAGTTTGAGGATTGGACGGGCGCTATGATGAGTTATACTGATACACATGGTGATGGCTCCGAAATTGATTTTTATGAATTCACTGTTTCGAATGACAACGATTTCCTGTTTATTAAGCTTGTAATAGATCATGAAATAAAATTTAACACTGATAATGACATTTATCTTTATTTAGATACTGATAATAATTCAAATACAGGTTATTATGTAAATGATATAGGAGCCGAGCTGGGTTGGAAGTTTGGCGGAAGATACGGATACTTTAATATATCTAATCCTCCGGTAAATTTATATTTTTCCGACATACAGCTTAGGTCGGCACCAACTGTTTCAAACAATATTTTTGAAATAGCGATCGGACGAAATGTATTGCCTGATGGAACCAATTCGCTTTTTGTTGGTGATACACTCAAAATTTGTTTTTGTGATTCATCTCCAAACGGTGATTATATGCCAAATATAGGTGAATCGTTTACTTATATTTTTGACAATACTTATATCCCTCCCCCCGAACCTGTGCTATTTGAAAAAACAGATGCTTTGTTTATTCGTTTAATGACCTATAATACGTTGAATAGCGGATTAAGCGATCCGGCTCGCCTGCCTGTCTTCAAAAGATTAATTACAGCAGTATCGCCTGATATAATTACTTTTAATGAATGTTGGTACACTTCATATCAGGAAGCAAAGAATATTTTAGATGAAATACTGCCTCTTAACAATGGAAGTGGCTGGCATGCCTGGAAAATTGACGGAAGTGATATTACATGCACAAGATATCCTGTAATTGATAACTGGCTGATATTAACCGACCACCGCTTAAGTGCTTCCCTTATCGATCTTCCTGATGAATATGAAAAAGATATACTTGTTATTAATGCCCATTTAAGATGCTGTGATGAAGATGAAATACGGCAGATTGAAGCAGATGCATTTGCTTCTTTTATTCTTGATGCAAAAACCCCGGGCGGAATAATTGATTTGCCTGAAGGGACGCCCTTTGTTTTGAGTGGGGATCTGAATTTGGTTGGATTATCTCAACAACTGAAAACATTAACTACAGGCGAAATAATTAATACTATAAGTTTTGGAAACGGAGGACCGTTGGATTGGGATAACACAGACCTAAAAGACCTGAATTGCCGTCAGTCGGATAAAAGAATGTCTTATACATGGCGCAGTGATAATAGTGAATACTCTCCCGGGAGATTGGATTTTGCCATTTTCTCGAATAGTACCATGAAAGCCGAAAAAGCATATACTATCCAAACTGAAGTGATGCCACAGGAAAGAATTGATTTATATGGGCTTCAGTTTGATGATACACGAACGGCTTCTGATCATTTTCCCATGGTTACAGATTTTTCTTTGTCATTAAATTCCGGATTTAAAGAGAATTTTACCGAAATACTTGAATTAGATATTTTCCCAAATCCCGCAACCGATAACCTGCAAATTTTATTTGATTTATCTGAAAATAATTATGTTTGCATAAAACTTATTGATATTTCGGGTAAAGTTTTGCAGAAAGTTATTGATGAAAATCTTTCAGAAGGTAAATATTTTCTGAAAATAAATATAGAAGATTTCGATAGCGGTATATGTTTTTTTGTTCTAAAAACAAAATCGGAAATAGCTGTCAGAAAAGTAATAGTATTAAGAAGATAGCTTTGTAAATTAAAAAGGCTAAGGATAAGGTTGAGGCTAAGGCTGAGGTTGAGTCTCTATACGGAGTTCCTTCGGTCATGAGAAAAAAATATATCTGTGTTCGTGATATCAAGTGTTCATATATTAGAGTTGGCAGCTATTACTTTAAAATGATAAATATGAAAAGACTTACTATTATTATTATATTATTAAATCTAATCACTTCTATTAGTTTTTCCCAATTATACAAGACAGCAAAAGTTAAGGTTAAATCTGGTGAAAAATTAATAAAAGAGGTTTATTATGTTAGGAAGAATGAAAGATACATTAAGGAGGGAATGTATATCCAATTTTATAAGGGGGTCAAAATCATTGAAGGCACAGTATATATTAATTTCATTATTACCAAGACTGGTGAACTCGAATCAGTCAAAATAATCAAAAGTGTAAACAAACAACTGGACAATGAAGTAATAAGAGTAATTAACGAAATGCCAAGATGGAATCCTGGCCTAGAGAATGGAATCCCTGTAAGGGTATCTTTTAATTTGCCAATAGTATTTAAACTAAATTAGATTTAACAGCTGCCAACAGCAAGTATAGCAACATAGCCGCTACTCGTGTGTGCCTTGAACCTTAGCTAACGAACAAATAGCAAAGGGTGCTGTACAAATGATGGAAGACCTTAATGAAACGATTCTTGAGTGCGGAGGACGAGCGAACTGTCTGGCCGGCCCTGAACGAAAGACTTAAGGGAA
>JADHVR010000043.1 GCA_016783885.1 Bacteroidales bacterium | reverse complement strand
TTCTTATTGTATGATCGTAAATATATGAAGCACATTCTATGAGCTTACCTGTTACTTCAGTAATAGTATCATCAAGTACAAAAAACTTCTCTGTCGCCGGACAGCTTTTCGACTCCATATTTTTATCAACCTGGCATGATAGGTTAAGAACAAATAAATGCCAGTTATAATTTGCATTGCGTAACAAACTATTTATTTTTAGTTCTTTGAATACTTTTGCGATTGTTGAATCAAACATGAATAGTTCTTTCTTCATGTAAATATTTATTGTTGAATTTTTAAGTGAGAAATGTTAGTTATTTATTTAAAACACGGAATCTGCATGTTCCATTTTGATAGTTAATTTGGAACCTCCATGTTACATTTTATATTAAAAACTCACATTCCTTTCCCGAAGAACTTACTGAAAACCGCATACAATTCATCAGGTTTTTCGTCATGAACCCAGTGTGAAGTATTTTCAATTGTATGGAATTCGGCATTTGGGAAATTTTTCCTGATGTGTTCATGATCCTCTTTCAGGATATAGTCGGAGTTACTGCCTTTTACAAATAGAGAAGGCTTATCAAATGTGTATGGCGATTCAATTCCATCCAAAATATTTTCGATGTTATTATAAATTGCCTGAACATTCATCCTCCAGCCAAGCATATTCCTGTTTATCCTGTATAGGTTTTTCAATATTAATTGTTTTATACCCGGTGGCTTTATCGTTTCCGGGATGATTGCGCTAACCTCTTCTCTTGATTTTATATTATCAAAATCAATTGACAGCATGGCATTGATAATGTTTATGTGTGTTTGCCGTGCAGGGTATTTTCTGGCACTCATGTCAACTATTATCAGTTTATCAACCTTGTGAGGATATTTTAAAGCGAAGTTCATAGCAACTTTCCCGCCCATTGAATGACCTATTAACACAGGATTTATGAGCTTATGGTTTTCAATAAATTCGAAAAGGTCTTCTGCCAGAGTATAATAATTAAATGTATCGCTATGAGGAGATTGTCCGTGATTCCTTTGGTCAGGTATAAAAACTTCAAACTTCTCAGCGAGGCGACGCCCTATGGTAACCCAGTTATCAGAAATACCAAAAAGCCCGTGCAGGATTATCACAGGTTGACCTTCGCCGTAATGCCTGTAAAATAGTTTTATCATATTGTTCTTGTTTTATTCCTGATTCCAAAAACAATAGCAATTAAAATAAAAATAACGCTGACAAATGCAGATATCCTCCCGAAATAATCACCATATCTCACATAAAACGTAATATCCGAATTGATGTTAATATCTTGCTTAATAACGTCGGGAACCCAATATTCTGTTGCCTGGTTAATATCTCCCTTTTGATCGATGAATGCCGAGATACCCGTATTAGCTGATCGGGCGATGCTCCTGCGCATTTCGATGGCTCTTAAGGAAGAAAATGTCAAATGTTGCTTGTATCCCGGCGTATTACCCCACCAGCCGTCATTAGTTATCAGGAAAAAGATTTGAGCGCCCTTTTTTACATAATCGTTGCAAAACTCACCGAAAACAGATTCGTAACAGATTATTGGTGCTATTTTTAGTGTGTCATCTATATTAAATGGAAATTGTTCTTTGTCGATCCCAAGCGAACCAACAGACCCACCCAGATCAATTGCAAATTTTTCAATAAATTTTAATATTCCCCACGATGGCATAAATTCTACTCCCGGTGTCAGCTTCGATTTGTGGTGTATTTGGATATTGTTTGAAGTATCAATTAAAAAAGCCGTATTATAACATTCGTAATAAAAATCTTCTCTTTTATGATACCTGGCTGAAAATGCCAACTTCTCGCCTTCCAGATAGCGCTTATATGTTGATGCACCGATTACAATTTTTATTTTCGGATTTTTTTCAACAAATTTTTTTAGCTTTTTCAGACTGGACGACCATTCTAAGTTCCTTTCCCAGATGGCTTCCTGTATAGTAGATTCTGGGCAAACTATAAAATCCACGCTGTCGTCAAGTTCGGAAATTGCCAGGTCAAGGTTAATATCAATCACTTCCAGAGGAGGTATATCGTACTGCTCGGAATAAGGATCCAGGTTCGGCTGGATAACTATAACTCTAATGGGATTTTTCTTTTCTTCGTATCCAAAATATATAAGATAAGAAATTGCAATTGGTATAATGATCAATATCATCGAAAGAGCCGACATCCTGATGAATTTTCTCTTTTCCTTAAGACGAAAGGCTTTAAGAGCTTTATAAATTAAAATATTTACTATTAGAATCCAGGCTGACCCTCCCAAAGTTCCTGTAAATTCGTACCATTGTATCCATTTTGTATAAGAGGCAAAGCCATTGCCAAGATTAAGCCATGTCCATGTGAACTTCCAGTTAAGGTGAATGTATTCAAAGAAGATCCAGAAAAACACCAGGATAAACCATCCTGAATGAAAATTATAAATATTCCTCCTTGAGATATGATATACATTAAAAACTATGCTCATAAACATTGCATTCAAGGTCCAGGCGAAAACAGCCACAGGTGTCGAATTCCATATCCACCAGGTAGTTAATATATTCCAGATAAGAAAAGCAGGATAGGTATAGAAAAAAACGCTGAACCTGCTGAAATCAGTCTTGTTTTTGAAAATATAATCTTCAATGATCAAAAGCGGGACAAGCGCTGTAAAAAGGAATGCCGGAAAACCGTTGACCGGCCAGCCAATGGTAAATAAAACCCCGGATAAAACGGATAATAATAAAAGGTGGCGTTTCTTCATATCTGATTAAACGAAAGATGGGCAAAGATATTGAAAAGTAATTTATTGCTAAATTGTTTTATGGTTATTTGTTGCTTTTGCTTTTTTCAACGATTTCAAATCTTTAAAATTGAATAATATCTGATTATATTAAAAATTCCCGCAATAATAAACACTCCTGCCAATAGTAATAAATAATAAAGGAAAATATTAATCGTATTTGACAGCTTAAATTTTTTCAAAACAAAATACGGGATAAACAAGCCGATAATAGCATTAATTAAAGTAAGGCTATATCTCGGTAACCCAATTTGAGTTTCGAGCATAAAAATTGGTGCCCCGGAAAAGAAAAAACGAAAACTATAAGTATTAAAAACAGAATCAAAGAAATATGAGATAAGGCTAATGGTATCAATCGTAATGCAATTTAATAAAACAACAACAATTAATAATTTAAGAATATTGAAGTGCTTTCCCTTTTTATAGTAAAGAATTGCAAAACCGACAATTGCTAATTTTATAATATAAAAGCAAATAAGAAAAATAAGGCACTGCGAATCTACTTCAAAATCAGGATCATCTAATTGGCAATAAGATCCGAATATATGAAGGTAGAAGGAATAGCCAAAGATAAAATGAAGCAGGTTAATTATTATATTGTTTAGAACTATATACGCAGGATAAGAAACTAAAGCAGAGAAAAGAATTGTAAGTATTTCGGTTCTTTTAAACTGATGCTGATCGAAAATGCAAAAATAACATGACATATCTAATGTATTACCAACTCTATTATGTTTTTGTTTATCGTAAAGTTTATGCGTTTTAGTATATCATAACTTCAAGCACTTTTTTCGACAAGGCAGGACTCACCGCCCGCAAGCCTTGCCCGACCTCTCATGTCAGCACTCTTCATACAAAAAATCATTATAAGGATACCGTTCAATATGGATTTTTTTTACTACCTCATACAAAACATTTTTTAACTCTTCGATGTTTTGCTTTTTCGTGGCTGAGATGAATAATGTAGATGAATTGGCTTTTGCCATCCAGGTTTTCTTCAAATCTTCCAGACTTAAATTTTCTTTGGTTGAAGGGGTAAGATCGTCAGGTTCTTTTTCTATAAAAGTGTATGCGTCAATTTTATTGAACAGCATGATGGTTGGTTTTCCGTTTGCGTCGATATCAGCAAGAGTTTGCTTTACCACGTTGATCTGTTCCTCAAAATCGGGATGAGAAATATCAACCACATGAATAAGAATATCTGATTCTCTTACCTCGTCGAGGGTGGATTTAAATGATTCCACCAGGTCGTGCGGAAGTTTACGTATGAATCCGACAGTATCAGAAAGTAAAAAAGGCAGATTTTCTATCACAACTTTCCGAACAGTTGTATCAAGGGTAGCAAATAATTTATTTTCCGCAAAAATGTTAGATTTACTCAGCAGGTTCATTATTGTTGATTTCCCCACGTTAGTATATCCGACCAATGCAACCTGCACCATATTGCCGCGGTTCCTTCTTTGAGTAGCTTTTTGCTTATCGATACGGACAAGTTTTTTCTTTAAAAGGGCAATACGGTCGCGAATGATACGGCGGTCTGTCTCGATTTCTCTTTCACCGGGACCCCTAAGCCCTATACCTCCACGCTGACGTTCAAGGTGAGTCCACATTCGGGTAAGGCGTGGAAGCAGGTACTGATATTGTGCAAGTTCCACCTGGGTTTTGGCATGTGCCGTTCGAGCACGGCTGGCAAAGATATCGAGAATAAGGTTATTCCGGTCGAGAATCCTGCATCGTAAGGTTTTCTCAATATTTCTTATTTGCGAAGGACTGAGTTCGTCATCAAAAACTGCAATATCAATCTTGTTTGCTCTAACATAGTCCCTTATTTCAATTAGTTTACCCGAACCTACAAAAGTTCTCCTATCCTGCATTTCAAGTCTCTGGATAAATCTTTCAACGGTTATAGCGCCTGCCGTATCTGCAAGAAAAGCCAGCTCATCAAGATATTCGTTTAACCTTTGTTCGGTTTCATTTTTTGTTATTATCCCGATAAGAATTATTGTTTCTTTTTGTATTGCTGTATTGATTAGCTCAGGCATTCAATCAATAAAATTTTTAAACAAAATAAATAATTGATGTTGACAGACGATGTGAACTCATTTAATAAAGTTTAATTAAATTCCCTGAAACCAATAATTTCCCGAACTTCTTTAATGGTTTTCGAACCGCTAATATGAGCTTTTTCCTTACCCATTTTTACAACTTTTTTAATATAGGCATCATTTGCAGATATTTCTTTAATTCTTTCCCTGATAGGTTCAATAAAAGTAATAATATCTTCAGCCAGTTTCTTTTTCAGGTCTCCGTAACGTATTTCGCATTTATTATAAAGATCATTAAAATACTGTACTGTTTCGGGTTCAGAAACAGCTTTCATTAACGAGAACAGGTTTTCAACGGGCTCTGATTTGGGTGAGTTCATTTTAGTTGGCCCGGCATCGGTAACAGCTTTCATCACTTTTTTACTAATCACCTTTGGCTCATCGGCAAGAAAAATAGCACTGTTCTCATCATCCGACTTACTCATTTTGCCTGATCCGTCTAATCCCGGTATTTTAATAAGTTCTTCACCAAAATTATAAGCTACGGGTTCTGGAAAAAAATCAACCTTATATAAGCGATTAAATCTTTTTGCAAAAGTACGGGTCATTTCAAGATGTTGCTCCTGGTCTTTTCCAACAGGAACTTTATGTGCTCTGTGAATAAGAATATCCGCTGCCATCAGGCTTGGATAAGTAAGAAGACCGGCGTTAACATTGTCAGGCTGTTTACGGGCTTTATCTTTAAAAGTAGTTACTCTTTCCAGTTCTCCTTTGTATGCATTCATGTTAAAAAGCAGGTAAAGCTCTGCTGTTTCAGGCAGGTCGCTTTGAATATACAGAGTGGCTGTTTCAGGATCAATTCCGGCTGCAAGATACTCAATCAGAACCTGTCTGACATTTCCATGCAGATCGTCGGGAGTGGGATGAGTGGTTAATGAATGATAATCGGCAATAAAAAAATAACACTCGTTTTCATGCTGCATCTTTTTAAAATTTTTCAAAGCACCGAAATAGTTGCCAAGGTGAAGATTTCCGGTTGGTCTTATACCGCTTAAAACAATAGACATTTTATTATAAATTATTAGTTAAGAGTTATATGTTATAAGTTAAAAAGCTTAAATGAAATATATTATTTCTATCAATTTTAGATGTTTATTATAACTTGCTTTCAGGCAATGTATTAATTTTTTGACAAAGCCCGAAAAATTATATTTTAATTTCATCATTGCTTTTATTGAAGAAATGATATTCAAGCAAATGATATGAAGATATCGGTTTTAGCCTGATCCACCGGTTAAATCTAAAAAACCATTTTAATCGTTGCGAAATTATTCCCTTTGTGATAAAAGCAAATAAATAAGGATGTAAAGTCAATCTCAGGACTTTTTCATTTTGATCATGTATCAGATATCTTAAATTATTTTCTAATTCATCAATAAAAAGTATGCTGGGTTTAATTTCGCCGGTTCCGTTGCAAACGGGACATCTTTCAACAATTTGAACATTCATCTCGGGGCGTACACGCTGCCGCGTAATCTGTACCAAACCGAATTTACTTGGAGGAAGAATAGTATGCTTAGCCCTGTCTTTCGCCATTTCCTCCTTTATCTTATGAAAAAGTTTTCGCCTGTTTAAAGCTACCCTCATGTCGATAAAGTCAATAACAATGATACCTCCCATATCTCTTAATCTGAGTTGCCGTGCAACTTCAGCGGCAGCCTCCAGGTTCACTGCCAGGGCATTTTCCTCCTGTGTGTTTTCCTTGTTGACCCTGTGCCCGCTGTTTATATCTATAACATGAAGGGCTTCGGTATGCTCGATTATAAGGTATATTCCGCTTCTTATGGTAACTATCCTGCCAAACGAGTTCTTGATTTGTTTGTCTAAGCCAAAATTCTCAAAAACAGGGGTCTTTCCTCTATAAAGCTTTACAATATTAGCTTTATCCGGAGCTATAGATTTAATAAAGTTCTTTGTGTCGTTGTATAAAGAAGGGTCATTTACAACAATCGTATTAAAAGATTCATTCAGAATATCGCGTAAAATTGCCGAAGTCCGATCCAGTTCACTGGCGATTTTTTGCGGCGGGTGGGCTTTTGTGAGTCTTTTAACAGAATTTTCCCATTTGTGTACAAGATTTTTCAGGTCATTGTCAAGATCCGCAACCTTTTTATGTTCGGCAACAGTTCTGATAATTACTCCTAAGTTGTTGGGTTTAATGCTTTGAATCAACCTTTTAAGGCGAGTCCTTTCTTCAGGATTCTTGATTCGTTGTGATAGGGAAATACGGTTAGAGAATGGAACCAGCACTAAATATCTTCCGGCAAAAGATAATTCCGATGATACTCTCGGACCTTTTGTAGAAATGGGTTCTTTTGCTATTTGTACAAGGATTTGCTGTCCGGAGCTAAGAACGTTAGAAATTTTCCCGGTTTTTTCAATATCCTTTTCAAGCCTGAAGTTGTTTAACGAAGGGGACCTAAGCCTGCCTTGTACAGCAAATTTAGTGAGTTTGTTAAGTGATTGAACCTGTGGCCCAAGGTCAAGGTAATGTAAAAAGGCATCCTTTTTATATCCTACGTCAATAAAAGCCGCATTTAATCCCGGCATTATTTTATGAACTTTACCAAGATAAACATCGCCAACGGCATAACCAGTACCAATCTTCTCTTTATGTAATTCAACCAGCGACTTATCTTCTAACAGGGCTATTTCAACTTCCGAATGCCCCGTGTTAATAATTAATTCTTTATTCACATCTTAATTTCTTTAAAATAATTAACATCATTGTAAACTAATTCAATGACGTTACCTGGAGAGAGCTGATGTAAAATCTGGAGGTGATCGAAATTTAATAAAATTATGACTTACCGGTATTATGTTATAAAATTATGAAACTTCAAATAAATTATTTCTTCTTATGTCTGTTTTTCCTTAAGCGCTTTTTCCGCTTGTGGGTAGCCATCTTATGTCTTTTTCTCTTTTTTCCGCTAGGCATAATCCATCCTCAATTTAAAATTACTTTACGTTATTTTTCACCTCATTAACAAATGTTTTTGCCGGCTTAAATGCTGGAATATTGTGAGCAGGAATAATAATGGTAGTATTCTTAGAAATATTTCTACCGGTTTTTTCAGCTCTTCTCTTTATAATAAAACTACCAAAGCCTCGCAGGTAAACGTTTTCGCCATTTATCATTGAATTTTTTACTGCATCCATAAATGCTTCAACAGTATGCTGAACAGTAACTTTTTCGATTCCTGTTTTGTTTGCGATTTCTACTACAATTTCTGCTTTTGTCATGATTTATATTTTTAATATTTTGATAATTATTTTCCTAATAGGGGTTGCAAATATATAAATTTTTTTAAATGCAATAATAATTATGATTTTTTTCAATCAACTGTGGTTTATTTTATTACCTTTGCACCACACAAAAAACAAATAAATATGGCTGGAATAAACAAAGTTATTTTAATCGGAAATTTAGGAGCTGATCCTGAAATTCGTACTTTTGACAATGGTATAAAAAAAGCATCTTTTTCGCTTGCAACATCTGAAAGCTATAAAGATAAAGAAGGAAATCGTGTTGACCAAACAGAGTGGCATAATATTGCGTTATGGCGTGGACTTGCTGAAGTAGCTGAAAAGTATCTTACAAAAGGGAAGCAAATTTATCTTGAGGGAAAGATAAAAACACGTTCTTATGAACAAGATGGAATTAAAAAATATTTCACCGAAATTCAGGGAGATAATATGACAATGCTGGGTGGACGTCGGGATTCGGGCGAAATTCCGCCTGAAATATCCAGCCAATATGAGAAGCCCCGGCAAGCTGAAGAAGGTGAAACTGAAGATACTCCTACGGATGACCTTCCCTTCTAAATGAAAAAGTCATCCCAAAAATTATATATTCAAAGGTTAGTAATTAATTTTGTACTGAAAATAAATTATTTGTATAACTAAACTTTTCTGCTTTGGAAGAGCCTGACAGTGACCCTTATTTGTGGCTTTCTAAAATTGTAATAAGTACTTTAACAGGCAATTTTTCCCCTGGAATTTTAGTGAGTTTGTTAGTAATTATTGTTTTGTTTTTCTTCTCGGCAATGATTTCCGGTTCCGAGATTGCTTTTTTCTCGCTTAACCCGATGCAATTGAAAGATATCAGGTCGAAAGATACAAAAACAAACAGATTAATTATTTCACTTTTGCTAATACCTAACAGATTACTTGCAACTATTTTAATTGCTAATAATTTCGTAAATGTCGGTATTGTAATTTTATGCGCTTTTGTTTCGAGTGAGCTATTCGATTTTACAGGATTCCCAATACTGGGATTTATTATCGAGATAATTGTTATAACAATTTTGATACTTCTGTTTGGAGAAATTATGCCGAAGATTTATGCAACTCAAAAACCGGTAAATTTTGCCTCACTAATGGCATATCCACTTAATATGTTAATCAGGGTATTTTATCCTTTGAGTTCATTACTAATAAAAACTACGAATGTTATTGATAAAAAATTAGATAGAAAAGGACATGATATTTCGATGAGCGACCTGTCTGAAGCGATCGATATAACTGTTGATGAAGGCGCACCGGAGGAAGAAACCAAAATCCTGAAGGGCATCGTGCGATTTACCGATATTGAAGTAAAAGAAATCATGAAATCGAGGATGGATGTAACAGCCATCGATTCGGAAACTACCTTTAAAGAGTTGGTGGAAATTGTGATGGGATCAGGTTACTCACGCATCCCTGTTTATGAAGAAACATTTGACAATATTAAAGGTATATTATATGTGAAAGATTTATTGCCTCACTTAAATAAAAAAGAAAATTTTATTTGGATTTCTTTGTTAAAATCTGCATTTTTTGTGCCGGAGAATAAAAAAATCAATGACCTGCTCCAGGAATTTCAGGAAAAGAAAATACACATGGCAATTGTTGTTGATGAATATGGAGGCACTTCAGGAATAATTACTCTTGAAGATATTATCGAGGAAATTGTCGGAGAAATTACCGATGAGTTTGATTCACCGGAGGATGAGATAGGATTTACAAAAATTGATGATGACAACTACATGTTTGAAGGTAAAACAAGTATTAATGATTTTTGTAAGATCATCGGCATTGACGATGATATTTTTGATGAAGTTAAAGGAGAGTCCGATTCTATAGCAGGAGTTATTCTTGAATTGCAGGGTGAAATCCCTGAAAAGAATACACTCATAACTTACCAGAATTTTGAATTTAAAATTATTGCTGTTGATAAACGAAGAATAAAAAAATTAAAGGTTAAAATTAAGGATAGGGATGAAGCTGATGAAAAAAAATAAAGGGTGGTTTAATTTTTTCTTGATTAATATTGTGATTTATGTAGCAGTATCATGTAATAATGATTACTACCCTAAACCAAGGGGGTATTTCCGTATTGATCTGCCGGAGAAAGAATATATTAAATTTGACACAACCTTTCCTTATTCTTTTGAGTACCCCTTGTATGCAAAGGTAGCTTCTGATTACCATTCTATGGCAGAGCCTTACTGGATTAATATTGAATATCCGCAATTCAAGGGTAAATTACATTTGAGTTATAAAGTTATAAACGGAAATCTTGCCGAATACCTTGAGGATACCCGCAATATGGTTATGAAACATATACCGAAGGCGAGTTCAATTGAAAATACCGTTTATGAAAATCAAAAAAACAATGTATTCGGATTAACTTACAGCATTGCCGGAATCGGGGCAGCATCACCCTACCAGTTTTATATAACCGACAGTGTACATCATTTTGTTCGCGGAGCGCTTTATTTTAATGTTGTGCCTAATAATGATTCTTTAGCTCCGGTAATTGAATTTCTGAAGGAAGACATCAATCATTTGATTGAGACATTTGAGTGGAAAGAGTTGTAATTGTTCTATTGTTATATGGTTATATGGCTAAATTGTATTAATGCTTAAAGGATTATAAATTTTTCAGACAAACTTTCTTTTTTGGTTTTGATTACAAGGTAATAAACTCCTGCAGGCAAATCGCCTTTATCCCATTTTATTTCAAATTCATTTGAAGAATTAGTTTCAAATTTTATTTCATCCACTTTTTGTCCGTGGTTATTTAAAATGGAAATTGAAACCAGACTTTCATAAATATCGGACAGGTTTATGTGAATGGTGGTTTGATTTGAAACCGGATTTGGGTAAATACTAATCTGGTCAGATTCAATAAAATTTTCTTCTTCCCCAACCATATAATCATAGCTAAAAAACACCCCGCTATCGGTACAGCAGAAAATAGCAATGACAGCCATAGTTGGGTTCAGTAAAATTTTATTGATGTTAATGTTGGGTAGTCCTTCATTCAGAAATGTCAGTCCCGGTGGTGGCGCCTGCGGGTCGTAAAGTGCGATGCCTTCGTTTCCTGCAAAAGGCGATTCCCATCCGACAAAGATATTGCTCACTGCATCATATCCAACAGCGCTCATATTATCCGAATAAAACTCAATCTCCCATGTGTCTCCGTAATCATCCGACCTCCAGAGACCGGAAGAGTTGGAATAATCAGGGAAAACAGCATAGAGCATTCCCTGGTTACTAAATTTCATATCTGTTGCTATCGGAACGCTTCCTGTAGCCTGGTTCCAAGTGTTTCCGCTGTCATCCGACCAGTAAATATTATTAACATTACTAACTTCGGAAACAACAAAATGATTTTCGTAAAAGTCCATGCACATACAGGATTTGCCGGTAAAATAAGACACTTCCGACCAGGTTATACCATCAGTTGAGTTCAGTAAACCACCGAACTGATAGCCCACATAATAAGTTCCTGATGGCTGGTGGTATTTAATAAAGTTAGGGTTCATACACCAGTGAACAACACTGAACTGGAAAGTTTGCAGATTGAAAGTATAGATGCCATCGGACCAGCTTCCATCGCCCATCACAACCAGGATTTGTGTTGCATTAAGCTGAACTGCCTCCCATATTGGCAACCCCCCATTAGAATAGTAATTCCAAACCAGGTTATAATCGTCATGAAGGTACATACCGTCAGGCGTACAAATTACCCCTTTACTTGAGCCAACTCCAAAGCAGGCGTTTGTAGCATAGATGCTGTCAGGGCAAAAACTTATCCATGTGTAAGAATAGCCTGACATGAGAATGAAAAAGACAGCGGAGAAAAGAATTAGTTTTTTCATTTTAGTTGGATTTTAAAATTAATATCCGTAAAGATAATAATTAATTGGAGATATGTCAAGTTTTGAAACGCAGGATTTATGTCCTGACGCTTTATATTTAGAAAGAAGATCTGTTTAATTTTAATCTACTCCTTTCATACTATTATCTCACAGAACACACTCGATTCGTCAATTCAACCAGGAATTTTATTTAAAATATCTTCCAGTAAAGAGAAGGCAGGCGCTTTACGTTCTTTTATTATCTTGATAAAATCAAGAAAATCCTGGTTTTTCGAAATGTTTGTATGTTGAGTTATTTTTTTTAATTCCTTTTCATACTCTGGAAGGTTAAAGTCTATAGGGTTAATTTTAACTGACATAGCAGCCTTTAAAATCCAATTTTCAACGCCGTTGCAACATAAGTAAATCAAATGCTGATTCGAGTTCGGTTTTTTTTTATAAATAATGTCATCAGGATTATCAACCAATTCAAATTCGTTGAAAAAAGGAGGATTATTTTTTTTATCCAAATCAACAATACCGACAATAGTTTTATGATATAATCTTAGTTGGTTTTTCATAGCCCTGGCTACACCGGAATTTCCACCATTATTGTGAACAAATTTTTGATGTATATGGAAAATGGATAGGAGAACTTTATCGGTATTTCCTTCAACCTGGAATTGAATATTTCTATTTTGCATTAATCTGAAATTTATCAAGATTGAAGAAAACATCTATATAATCATCCAATATTTGTTCTATTTCAGCTCTTTCCAGTTTTCTTATTTTGGTTTGATAATCTTCCAGATATGTTATGTATATTCCAAGCTCCGAAAAATCGGTATTCTCAATTAAGTTATTAAGAAGGTACGGGCTATGTGTTGAAATAAAAAATTGATTATTACTTCGTGACATTTTTTCAGCCAACAATTTTGTAAACGGAGGATAGGAATGTGTTTCAGGTTCTTCTAATAAAATAACAGTATCACTATTTGTTTCGACTACCGCCAGATAGAAAATTATTCGTTGCAATGTATCTGCAAGTAATTGAAAGGGATATTTGTAAATTATTTTATTAACTTTCTTCTGTATTTCAAATATATTATTTTCAACATCAAACAATAATTCTAATTTGTAATTATCAAAAAACGAACTTATTTCAGTAAGCAATTCGGAATTATTTTGAATAATACTTGTTAAATTTTCACCATAAGGTGGTACTAAATATTTTAGAAATCCTGAGTTTATGGGAGTTGATTTATTAAAACTATATTTTCTAATAGAACTGTAATAATCCGATCGTTGTCTTGAAATACCACTTGCATCCCCATTTCCATTAAATATCTGATAATATAATTTTAAATATTCCGAATCAAAATTTTCCTTTGATTCTATCAATTCAGAATAAGTTGATTCTAAATCAGAGGTTGTATTCGCATCATTAAATAAAGAAATATCTGATTTTTTAGGAGCGATTATCAAATCATATACAAGATTATTATGAAAACGAAAACATGCCGAACCGATGTTAGTTGATACTTCAATAGATTTATTTGGCATATTGTCGTAAAACAAGTTTTTAAGGTTTTTATATCTGATAAAGCTATTGAATGATTTATTTGTCTCAGATAAAATATAAGGTATGGTAAATAGGGAGAGAGCCTCCAATATATTAGATTTCCCAACATTTGGCTCGCCGATAAAAATATTTATTCTACTACAATCTGTTTCAAGTGATTTTATCGACTTGAAATTTGATATTGAAAGAGGATTTATCATAACATAAATTATTGATTTGATTCCTTGCATTGCAAAGATAAATGAAAATGCAATTGAAATTCGATTCTTTAATATAATAATTCAGGTAGTTATCTCACAAAACAAACTCGATTTGTCAATTTCAACAATATTTGTAATTACATTAAAAGTAGCTGTAAGCTTTTGAAATTCCTCAGGACTAAATGTGGTGGCTTTAAATCCATCTTTACAAGTAATAACACCATTCCCTGTTTTATCTTCATCTATTTCGCCTAAAAGTCCTTCATCTGCCTGTAAACGGAACCACTCAAGGCGTTCAATCCAAATTTTAGTAGAATATGTTGAAAATAATATTTTACCTCCAGGCTTTGTCACCCTTATACTTTCAGATAGTAATTGAGACGGATCAACTTTAAAAGCGGAGATCCCATTTTGGATACAAACAACCACGTCGAAATTATTATCAGGAAACATCAGGTTAGCTGCATCCATTTCCATTAAATGGCAATTGGGGATGTTTTCCATGTATTTTTGTCCGTATTGAATGTTTTCCGGAGAAATATCAATTCCCACAATTATTCCAGCTTTTTGCGCAAGCTGCGGGATGATCCTGCCGTAACCGCAACCCAAATCCAAAACTTTATTGCCTTTTTTTATCCTGCTTAAAACAAACTTAAGTTCTGCATTCATATATTGCTGAATCCTTGGCGGAGCAATATCATAGCAGCGTTTCAATCGCAGGGCGGAGAGGTGGTTTGAATAGTAGTTACTCAACTATTATTTTGTTTTTAGATATGTTAAAATTTTTATTTAACCTTACCAACTTTCCTTCCAATCTTCTTCTTAATTTTTTTAAAAGATGGTGGAGGTCCTGTCCTCACCTTTTTCCCGTCAATATAAAGTGCATCTGAAATACCCCATTCCCGGAATGTTTCCTTGTTAAAGGTGTCAATTTCCATGAATTTAACTTTGTCGCCGTATTCGGCAACGGCTCTTTTTGCTCTTTCACAAACCAGGTTTTGAGCCGGACACCAGCCGTTGACAAAACAAGTTACCGTAACTTTACCTGGCTCTTTTTCCGGTTTTTTCTTTTGTTCGATCCATTTGGGAGGAACAGCGTCTTCAGTGAAAGGCTTCCATAAAAGAACTTCTCCTAAGAAACCTTTTTTATCAACAGTAATGTATCCCCGTTTTTTGAACCAGGAAGCCTTCATAAAAAACGGCAACGGAATCCCCCATGCAGCTAAGCCCTTTGCTCCAAGCTCTTTAGCATCTTCTTCGGCAGCTTTTATCAGGGCTTTTCCCATTCCCTTCTTTTGAAAATTGCCCCTGCCTTTTTTATATCCGTGAACCCAGATGCAGCCGATAAAATACAGATTCTTTCCTTCAATCCACGAATGTTCTATCGGGAAATATTGTATCATTCCGCCAACCTTGTCATTGTCATCTAATGCCAGCTTTACCCGCAGCCCTTTGTCTTTCATCTTTTCATACCATCTCTCTTTGTGGTCACCAGCCTCTTTCATTTCGTCCGACCAGTCTTCTAAGCAGAGGAAGTAAAGTTTTTTGTGTTCTTCTGTAAGATCGATTATTTTCATAAGGATTTTTGTAAATTGTTGAGTACGGTAGCAGCTTGAAGTTTGCAACTTCAAGCATTCAGACATTTCTAAGTTTTTAACTTAAGATTATGAATCAACAAATTTATGTATAATAAACCTAAAATGCAAGCAAAAACATAATCTGCTTAAAACTATTTTTCAGTTACAAACTATTGATGTCTAAATACATCACAGTTACAAACTGTGATGTGCATCAGAAAATTTTTAATTTGCCAAAGAAATAGGTTTAAACGCAACTATTTTTCGGCTTGAAATGTCTCTTTACTAAATTTAAAAATTATTAAATATGAAGAGGTTTATTATTTTACTGGTTATGGCCGTTTTTTCTGTTTCGGTTTTTGCCCAACAAGAAAAATACTCAAAGGTTAAAATATTAACAGGAGAAAATGGGATTCAACTCCTTGCTGAGGCTGGTTTTGATGTTTCCGAAGGTATTTATAAAAAAGGCGTTTCCCTTATTTCCGATTTTTCTGAATTTGAGATTGAAAAAATTCAAAATATTGGATTAAATTATGAAATTCTAATGGACGATGTTGTAAAGTACTATCAGGATCAGAACATCGGCAAATCAACAAATATAAAGGATTATAAAGACCCCGGTGATTGGGAAGTGCCCGAAGATTTCGAGTTCGGTTCAATGGGAGGACATTGTACATTTGATGAAATTGTGGCACATCTTGATAATATGTTCGACAAGTATCCCGATTTGATTACAGTCAAGGAATCCATCGGTCAGTCAATTGAAGGCAGGGAACTGTGGATGGTAAAAGTATCGGACAATCCAACCGTAAATGAAACCGAACCGGAAGTTTTTTATAACGGTCTTCACCACGCACGCGAACCGGCAAGTGTGATGCAAATGCTGTTTTACCTGTATTACCTGTTGGAAAATTATGATAATGATGATTTCATTAAAACGCTTGTGGATAATACAGAGATGTATTTTGTACCGGTAGTTAATCCCGACGGTTATGTTTACAACGAGATGACCAATCCGAATGGTGGCGAAAGAACAGAAGAGATAACGCCGGTCCTTGTATGGGCGTTGATCCGAACAGAAATTACGGATATATGTGGGGATTAAATAATATCGGTTCATCTCCTGATCCATGCGATGAAACCTATCGAGGAACAGCCGCATTTTCCGAACCCGAAATTGCAGCCATAAGGGATTTATGTGAAAACCATGAATTCAGGATAGCATTAAATTATCATACGTACAGCAATCTCTTGCTTTATACCTGGGGTTATACCGAAGACCCCTGCCCTGATGATCCTGTTTTGGAAGCTTTTGCCGAATTAATGACACAGGACAGCCATTATACCTATGGGCCGGGAAGTACTACAATATACCCCACAAACGGAGGTTCGGATGACTGGATGTACGGAGAGCAAACCTCCAAAGAAAAAATATTTGCTTATACTCCTGAACTTGGCGGGAGTGACGACGGTTTCTGGTGCCCGATTGACAGGATCATTCCAATTGCACAGGAAAATATGATCCAGAATATTCTGGCTGCAGCTTTTTCAAGAAAATACGCACACATCGAAGACCTGACATCTACCATATTAGGTGAAACATCAGGCTATTTTAAATTTGATATTACAAGATTTGGATTATTGGATGGCGCAACATTTACAGTAACCCTTGAGCCTGGTAACAATGCAGTTATTTCTACCGGAGATCCGGTTGAATTCACTTCTATGGATTTGCTTGAAACCCGTACAGATTCGATTGCTTTTACATTAGACCCCGCTATTATAAGCGGGACACAGGTGCAATTTGTAGTATCAGTTGATAATGGAGATTATGTTGTTTCGGATACACTTACAAAAATATTCGGGCAGGCTGTTGTTATTTTCGAAGATGATTGCAATACACTGACTAACTGGACATCTAATCAGTGGGATGTAACAACAAGCAGTTATCATTCCCCAACAGGTTCTATTACCGATTCGCCGTATGGGAATTATTCAAATTACCAAACGAATATCATTACTATGAACAACGGGATCGACCTGACAAATGCCGGTTATGCATTATTAAATTTCTGGGCTAAATGGGAAATTGAAGCTGGATGGGATTATGTGCAGGTGTTGGCTTCAACAAACGGAGGGGGTACATGGACACCCCTGAAAGGAAATTACACAACAACCGGCAACAGTAACCAGGCTCAAGGTGAAGCATTGTACGACGGATTTCAGACTACATGGGTACAGGAAGAGATTGACCTTTCAGATTTTCTTGGTTCAACAGTTAAATTCAGGTTTTGGCTGATAAGCGATTCCTATGTAACAGAAGATGGTTATTATTTTGATGATTTTACGGTTACGATTGTGGATATTGCTATCGGCGAAAAAGAAATCCAGGGATTTAATTGCGGAGTTATGATTTCAAACCCTATACCCAATCCGGCAAAAGGCACTGTAAAATTTAATTTCCTTTTATCTGATGAAACCACAGATGTCAGCTTTAACATTTATAATGCTACCGGACAAAGTGTTTATTCTACAGGCTTGCAGAAGGAACAAACGAATATTTCATTTCCTGTTGAAGAATGGGAACCTGGTATTTACTATTATAGAATTGAAGGTACTAATTTGCAAACGGAAGCAAAAAAGCTCATCGTTATGTAATCAAAAAACAAAGCTTGTGCGCTAACCCCGATGGAATTTTCTGTTGGGGTTTTTTATTTTACGGAAATACTATTTTTGCACTTTACATGTTTATATGAAATTAAACACTAAAGTTTATGAAGGGAAGAAGAATCCTCGACATTATTGTTTTAACAGCCCTTGCTTTTATTATCATCCTTATTGCAAGTGTAATTGAATCTCCTTCATTGGAAAAAAAGGTTCAGATACCGGAAGAAGAGGATAGCCCGGTTCTTAAATATGAATACGGAATAGTTGTCGATTCCTTGCTGGTATTTAAAGACAAGGTCAGGAAAAACCAGTTCCTTGCCGACATCCTGTTAAGCTATGGCGTTGACTACATAAAGATTGACCAGCTTGCTAAAGGTTCAAAAGATGTTTTTGATGTCAGAAAGATAAGGGCGGGAAATAAATATACAGTGTTATGCAAAAATGATTCCCTGAAAGAAGTTCTGTATTTTATTTATGAAAACTCGCCTACATCTTATGTCGTGTTTGACATCGGGGATTCTGTTCATATACACAAAGGAGAAAAAGAAATTGATGTAAAAATTACAACAACATCCGGTACTATTAACTCATCATTATGGAATTCCATGATTGAAAATAATACTGATCCCAACCTCGCCAACGAATTATCGGAAATTTATGCCTGGACAATTGATTTTTTCGGAATTCAGAAAGGTGACAGCTATAAAGTCATCTGCGAAGAACTCTTTGTAGATAACGAGCTAATAGGTATCGGGAAAGTACAGGCTTCATGGTTTCAACATGCCGGACATATTTTTTATGCCTTTTATTTTGTACAGGACAGTGTTGGAGACTATTTTGATGATGAAGCAAACAGTATGCGAAGAACATTTTTAAAATCCCCACTCAGGTTTAAAAGAATAAGTTCACGATTTTCATACAGCCGGATGCACCCGATACTAAAAGTCAGGCGTCCGCATCTTGGTGTTGATTATGCGGCTGCTTACGGCACACCCGTTCATGCCGTTGGTGATGGGGAGGTGATTTTTGCAAGGCGCAAAAGCGTAAACGGTAATATGATTAAGATAAAACATAATGGAACATATACAACTGCTTATCTGCACCTTTCCAAATTTGCCAAAGGAATAAAAAAGAGAGTTCATGTAAAACAAGGAGATGTGATTGGTTATGTCGGTAGTACAGGACGCTCCACCGGTCCTCATCTCGATTTCAGGTTTTACAGAAACGGGAAGCCGGTTGATCCGCTTAAAGTTAAATCTCCGCCGGCAAAGCCTGTGGATTCGGCTTATCTTGCGGATTACAAAATTCTGATTGAAAAAATGAAGAAGCAATTAGATACCATTCAAATAAAAAAATAAAAGGCTTCCTGAAATGAGAAGCCTCTATTGCCTGTTTAGAATTTTTTATATTATCTTTACCCATATTCTTAACAAAAAAAATCTTTAATCAAAAAAAATGTGAACCTAAGCCCTTATCGTCATGAGCAATAACACAACTTTTTTCGATATCCATTTGCATGCATTTAACCTAAGCCATGCCGGAATAATGATATTTCTTAACCGTTACTTTCTGAACAATGCCTTAACATTCGAAGACCTGCTTAACGGAAGGTTCAGGAAAATAATCTTTAAAGTCATGTTCAGACCCAAGCCGTTGAAATCACTTGCTGCGAATTTCTTCTCTCTTTTTATTAAAATTCTATTAATCCTGATAATAGTGATCCTGGTTGGCTGGATTGCCTTTGCATTATTACTTTTAATCCTGAATGGAATCTTTAATGTCAACTTCCTTTCATTAACGACATGGCAATACTCTGCCATTTTGATTGTTGCGCTATCTGATATAATTTTTATTACTGTTGCCGGATTAATAATTTGGTTGATCATTAAAAAGAAAATCCGAACTTCTGTCAGAAGAACCATCAATGTTTTATCTGTTTTTGAAAATGACCTCGCCAGACAATTCCAGTATCTTGAACTGGATTATCTTAGATTGTGTAAAAATGAGGAATTAAAAAAACTCATACAAAGCAGACCTAATAAAATAAATTTCAGGGAATTTAATCGTGAAATAAAAGAATTATGGAATAAAAGCGAAAAGCAAATATATATAAATAACAAACCATTTAATAAGGTTATTCTTACACCGCTCATGATGGATTTTGGATATAAAGGTTTTGAAGGACTTGACAAAAATAAAATTCACTATTACCTGGCACCTCGAAAACAAATAAAAGACCAGGGGATTGACCTTTTTAATGGTATAAAGCAGTATTATGATTATAGCCCTGTAAAGCTTTTTGAGATTTATCCTTTTATGGCTATAAATACTGCTAACCTGGAAATGGGAGACGAACCGGAACAAAGATTTTCTAAAACATTACCCGAAATACTTGAAACATCATTTAGAGACTTCGAATGTGAGTCTTTTAATAAAAGATATGAGCGACTTAATAAAAAAAGGGAGAAGTTTCTCTCAGATAAAAATTATATTGATTCTGAAAATTATTATTATGCTGGTATAAAGATATACCCGCCACTTGGGTATAATCCCTGGCCGGATAATCCCACAGAAAAAAGGAAAGTAGAATTTTTATACGATTTCTGTCAGAAAAGATGTATCCCCATTACTACTCACTGTAGCGATGGCGGTTTTGTGGTTATTCCTCAAAAAACAGCCTGGGAATATACTAAACCCGAAAGGTGGAACAAAGTTCTTGAGCATTTCCCTGAATTAAAGCTGAACTTTGCCCATGCTGGTGTTCAGGCTTATAGTAAGACAAGGAAATGGCTGGAAAATATTTTAATTTTGGTCAACAAATACGATAATGTTTATTTCGATATTTCGTATAATGGTGTTGAAACAAAATATTATGAATCAATTGCTGAATATATTTTAAAAGTTTGTAAATCAAACAATCTTGATATAGAAAAGATCAAACAAAAGATATTATTCGGATCAGATTTTATGGTTAATCTTTTCGACATTAACTCCTACCATAAATACCTTGACCTTTACTCACAAACTAAAGGATTCGACCAACATTTTGTCAAAGATGATTTTTGTACTGTGAATGCTGAAAGATTCTTATTTGAGGGAATAAACTCATAAGCTTCTATATCAGCTTTTCCTGCTCCTTTTCCGCTTGTTTTAATCCAGGATGATATTGCGCAATCGTATGATTTTTGAAGTATGGCATATTGCTTGCTTTTTAATATTTGACACAGTGCTTCTTAAAGCGTATATATAATGAAAGACGCAATTTTTCTTATAAAACTTTTTGTAAATTTCAATAATTTGGGAATATTTTTCCAAAATATGGAAAAAATTCTTGATATCCGGATTTAAATTTTTTGTCTTTATTAATTCTTTCAATTAACCAAAACCTACAAAAATGAAAAACAAAATTAATTTAACAACCGTTGCGACAATATTTCTGGGAATTATTGTTTTGCAAACTGCACATTCTCAATGCCTGAACAACGATATGAGAGCTGAAATCAGGAATATGTGGTCAATAAATGTAAACGCCGGTCTAACTTCATATTTTGGTGATTTAAGTATATATGATTCGAAGATTGGAAATAAGCTGACTAAAGAAAGCGGTCCTGCCTTTGGCGCAATCCTGACAAAACATATTAATAATAAGTTTGGAATTTCAGGACAATTATTATACGGGAATTTAAAGAGTACTAAAAATAATGTTTCTTTCAAATCTAAATTATTTGAGTATAATTTACACGCAAGAGTAAATTTTATTAGTTTATTTTCCCCTTGCAAACAGCACAATTTCGGAATTGTTGGGTATGCAGGAATTGGGCAATTTCTGGTCGAGACTACAAAATACAAATACAGCGATGGCTATACTGAAATTATTATTCATAATTCAAGTGTGCCTGAGTTTGTGTATTTCTTTGGGGTAGGAATATATTACAAAGTAGCGGATAAAATTGGAATTACAGCAGATTTAGCATTGCGCCAGTGTCGTAATGACAGATTGGACGATTATGTTAAAAATAATAATTATGATTATTATTCATTTCTGAATATTGGAGTAACTTATTATATTAATACCTTAATAAACCCTCCTCGTAAAAAAAATAAAGCCAATATTGTGTGTAGTGGAGCAAAATTAAAAAAGCTTAAACAATAAAACGCAATAAGAAAGTTAAAGAAATATAATGACCTTCAGAAATTTTTTCCTTATCAAAAAGTTGTTTAGCTAAAGTTCAATAATCATCAATCGCTAATCAACCACCATCACCCTCACCCCTTCCGAATGACTTGTAAACTCTGGCGCATACATGCACTGGATTGTAGTGATGCCATTGGAGAAATCTCCCTTTTGAGAAACCACTAACGGATATTCAAATACGTAAGTTCCTTTTCGCAGATAATTAAAAAAGAAATTAACGGAAGCATCCAGCGTACTTTCATAATAACCCAAACCACCCTGGTATTTGTAACCTGACAAAACATTCACAGGTTCAAAAGCGGATGCACGCATATCTTTCATGTGGACGTATTCCAGGTTGCGGTCAACGCGGAGTTCGATCCGGACTTTTATTTTATCGCCAACCTTTAACAGGATTTTTTCTGTAACCGGTTCGATGACCGGACCGGCATCCGTGTTTCGTTCAATAAAAAGTTTTTTCTCAAGTTTGAGAGGAGTATCGTGTGGTGTAATCTTATCAAGGTTCTCAAAATACTGCCAGTAAACAGCTCCCCAGGCGATGCTTTCATTTTTATTGGTAACCGTAATCTCACCCATTTCCGGTTTTATATCACTTCCTGACCATGATGTTTTGAAATATCCCGTACCGGCTTCTACTTTGGTGTCTTCCAACTTCAATGGGTCAATTACTTCATTGCCTATCTTAATTTCTGCCAGTTCAGTATTTGCCAGCCAATCGGAGCCTTTCAGCAGCAAAGCATAAACAGCTTCAGCCGTTGCTTTGGAAGTTTTCCAGTCTTGCGTCTGCTTTTGTTTCAGCAACCATATCTTCATCTGCTCAACAGCTTCCTTATCATTGGTGATCTCATCGAATGCTTCGATTAGTAACGCCTGAGTTTCGACCGGCGCCTGATACCAGTAATAGCCGCCCTGATTATCGCGCCAGTACATTCCCATTTCTTCCGAATACAACGCATGTTCTTTAATAGAAGCCAAAATTTGCAAAGGGATGGATTTTTCATACAGGCGGTTCAGAGCCAAAGCGATCATCCCCTGGAGGTATTTATTATAATCAAGCCAGTATTTTTTTGCTTGCTCCCTGTAGTAATTAAATGATTCCTCTGTGTTTTTCGGGATGGCTGTTTCGTTCATGAAATAACTCCTTGCATACAGGTATTGAATCTGTATCCGGCTAAGATGGTTTTTATCCAGTTCGTCAGGATTTCGTTGTTTAAGTTTCTCATAATCTTCCCTGATTCTTTGATCTAAATACCGGATGGCTTTGCTGAGCATTTGCCTCGTATCAGGATATTCCCATATATCAGCTACACCGAGCTGCTTCAAATGAGCAAAACCTGTAACAATGTTTTGAGTAATATTGCGGCTTTCCCGCATACCTTTAAACCAGGGCCAGCCGCCGTTAGGCGATTGTTTCTGTTTCAGTTTCCTTAATGAAGCTGTCATCTCATCCGACATCTTATTCAAATCGAAAAGCAATGCAACCCTTTGTTTTCTTTCCGTTTCATTCTCTGCTTCTAAAACCCAGGGCGTTTCCTGTAAGATAACGGATTTCAGTTCTTCATTTTTTTCCAAATTGGAAAGCAAAGCATCAGGAGTGAAGTTTTTCCAAGTATCAAATACCTGTTTGATCCCTGGCTTTGAATTAACGAGATAAGACGCAATGCTATTTGCATAATACCTTGAGAATATGTGATCGGCTGATTCAAATTCGGTTTCCATTATGTAAGGTAATGCTTGAACGGCATACCAGGCTGGATTGGAGGAGAATTCGAGAGTGAGTTTGTAGGGGCGTAAAGTAATCCCCCTGACTCCCTTTTTTAATGGGGAGTTCAATAACTTTTCAAATTTGAAGGTTTTGGTTTCTTTGCCGTTAACGGGTAAAGGCAGGGATTCGGTTACAAGCATACGGTTTGTGAGGACAGGGATGGCTTTCTCTTCACCGTCGCTGAAATTACCGGCAATAGCTGTTATCCTGTAAGTAATCACATCAATTCCTTCGGGGATGCTGATATCCCAGTCTACCATTTGGCTTTTGCCTTTGGAAACCATAAATGCTTTAGCGTAATTATCGGGATGCAGCAAATCAGTTATATTTTTCATTGTCCGGGTATCGAAGAATTGCATTTTAGCTTCGCCTGTCAATTCTTGATCTGAGAGATTCACTATCTTAGCAGCGAAAGATATTGTATCACCCACCCTGAAAAACCTCGGCGGATTAGGAATGACCATCAGGTCTTTCTGGGTTATGATCTCTTTTTCAAACTGTCCGTATTTCAAATCTTTGGTATATGCCAATCCCATGAGGTTCCAACGGGTAAGTGATTCGGGAGCGGTAAAACTGATGATTACTTCACCGTTTTCGTTAGTTTGTAATGCAGGGTAAAAGAAAGCCGTTTCTCTAAAATCACGGCGGATTTGTAACCCCTGAACTTGTTTCTTTTTCTTCTCTCCTTCATCAATAAATTCTTCTTCTTCAACTGACTTATCTATGATAGCATCCCCAGTCATTTCCTGAACTTGTCCGGGGAGAGCCATTGCTTCCCCCATTTCTCCGTTTTTTGCAAATCCTTCTCTGTAAAACGACACTCCATAATAATTAAATCCAAACCAGTTCAGGCGGTCATATTCCTTAAAAACGGGTATAATCCAACCTTTAACCGGTGGAGAGAAAATATTAAAGTAACCGGTTGAAAAAGCACCGGATGTTTGCCAGAATAAAGAACTGTACTGTTTCCGGTAAAGATTGAAATTCCAGTTATGTGGTGTAAACACATCTAAAGAAGCATCATACATAGAAGCCAATAATTCAGCAGTCAGGGAATCGCCCTTCTTGCCTTTTATCTTTATTTTCCATTCTTCCTTTTGTCCCGGAATTAACTTGTTTCTGAATGTTTCAAATTCAAATACAAGCTCTTTATCTGTAAAAGGAACATCCACCCTGAAGCTGTTATTAAAACTCCTGTTATACTTTACAAAAACTAAATTAACTGCAAACCCGCCTCTGTATTTTTCAAGAATCGGGATTTCGATTACTTTTTGTTCATCATGTAATTTAAGCCATTGTTTGCTTATAACCTTATCTTTATGAACAACTTCAAAAAGCACAGACACATTTTTATCCTTTGTCCCAATGATAAAAGCAGCATTTTCGCCGGGTTCGCCTTTATTTTTTATTGTGTGAAACCAATCAATTTTGTTCACAGGTGGCATTTTATCTTTTGCAGAGAATAAAATAAAATATTTCTTCAGTTTCACAGTTTCACCATAACTGTCGGTTGTTTGCACTTCTGCCGAATATCTGCCCTGGTCCCAGTCCGGCACATCGTTGAGCCTGATAATGGAATCAGCTTCCGTATCGAAATCAAAAGTGGCAACAATTGATTCTACTTCCAGCTTATTAATATTCCCTTCTTCTTTGTACATGGAATGAGGAAAGTCGCTGTAAAATTCCTCTTTCGAATAAATAAAAATATCCGGCACCTTCCATTGCCTGTCTATGAAAAGCCTGTCCGGTTCTTTTAATTTTGAAATAATGATCTTTCCTTTGGCAGGTTGCGGCATGCCATTAAGATTAGTAGTTTTTAATTTAAATTTTTTAAATTCAGCTTTATCCACAATATCCTTTATACTTAGATCAACAAGTAAAGCTGTATATCCAACGCTAACCGTTGTTTCTGAAGATTGTGTTTCACCATTGATGTCGGTTACATCGGCATAAACAGTATAATTGAACACCGGTTTATAAGACGAGGAAACAGAATTATCGGATATAGCTTTAAAACTTATACTAAATTTCCCGTATTCATCGGTTATTGTTTCGCCATTAGTAATTTCCATACTTGAAGTTACGGGGAAAGGGATAAAATCCCATAATCCGAAATACCTGTATGGATAGAACACTTTTCGAACAACCCTGTACCTGACTCTGGCATTATCAATGATATTTCCTGAAAATGCCTGAGCTTTTCCGGTAATATTTACAGTTTCATTTAATTTATAGCTTTCCGTAACTGCTTCGAAAACCACCTCGAATTTGGGACGTTTATATTCCTCCACTGTAATAATAACCGAGCCCGATTTATCGCTGATTGTCATTTTACCGTTTAAAACACCAGTCGGTGCAGTAAATGATCCATTGAAAGAACCATAATCACTGGTCACTAATTCCACTTCGGATATTTTTTGATGATTGACATCAAAGAAGGTTACTGTTGTCTTATATCCCGGCTTTATCTCATAATTATCCTTCAGTTTTTCCAGGACAATTCCTTTGAAATATATGGGCTGTCCGGGGCGGTAAATAGCCCTGTCGGTAAAGAAAAAAGTTTTGGTTTCCTTCTTTTTTTCCCTCGGATAGTAACCGGCATGATAAAATTGCTCTTCTGTTATTAATCTGTCATTTTTTAAATTAAATTCCAAAAAGAATGAATTGGATCTGGCATTTGGTTCAAGAGCAGGAATTTTAAAATACCCTTCGGCATCAGTTGTATAACTGCTGCCTTGTTTGTATTCATAATTTCTTGTATTGTAATCATATTGCTTGTAAAATATTTGTGCTTGTGTGTTTTTTAAGGGATTACCGGTTTCCCTGTCGAGAATATAAAAACGGTATCCGTCTTTTGTTGTTTTTTGGCTGATATAACTTATGTTCGACATCCAGAATGATCCGTAGGAAATTGAGCCTTGCTCAAGACTGAAATTTTCGCTTGTTGATGCCAGAAAAATGTAATATCCCATTGGAAGCTCAGGCATTTTTATTTCCGTTGCATGATGCTGAAAGTCGCCATCGTCAGGAATTTCCAAATCCCATGATTGAAGATACGGAAACGATAAATATTTTCTGATAATATCTTCCTTTCTTTGATTCGTCTGCTTCAATTCCCTGTTTTGCTCGTAATCCAACTGAATAATCCGAAAATATAACTTTGAGATATTTTTATAATCAACAAGTGCAAGGAAAAACTTTTCGGGGATATTTACATTTTCAGTTGTAATATGCAGATCGGCTTTTTCGATTTGTTGCTGAACCACCTTACAGTTTTGAGCACCGTCAGAATCGGGAAAACGCCTTATGGCTTCTTCGCAAACTTCATAAGCCTTTTTTACGTCCCATTTGTGCTTATCCGATACCAACGGATTATAACCGGCACCTGTCCGCTGATATTCTTTTGCAACTTCATAACTGACATCGGCAGACGAAGGGAAGCCAATGTATTTTTTCTCAAGATTAATTAAAGATTTCAGATATAAACTGTCTTTATTTTCAATCACTGAATTTTGACGTACGAAATTCAAGCGTTTTAAATCCACATCTATGAATGCCAAGGGCGTTTTATCATTCAGGTGAAAATCAATCAGGTCCTGCAGAATTTGAGTAGCATAAAATTTTAATGAAAGAGAATCTTTCGTTTCTATTTTCAATTTTATGAACTCTGAAGCTCCGGTAAAATACTCCTCATTATCAAGTTCGAATTTGTAAGCCGGCTGAATAATGGTGGATTCATCGTTAATAAAAAAGTCAACAGCACGGTGAGCAAGAAAGTCGTACAAAGTGGGGCGGTAATTTTTAGATTCTTCAGTGGTTTCAAGAATAACGTCATAAGATTTCAAATCTGTCCGTTTCAATTCATCCGGGTCTTTAAGGGAGGCAATGTAATTCTTTATTACTGCATTGAGCAGGGTTTTTAAGTCCCAGGTCCTTATGTCGGTATTATCAAAGTTACCGGTAGTGGTTCTTTCTAAAAATTTATACCTGTTAGCCTGGTAATAACGCCAGTAAAGGTCGGCAATAATGGAGTGCAGTATTTGTTTATCGGGTGTTATGGATTCATCAATTTCAGTATTCAAATCTTTAATAATATTCTCAATAAAATCTTCTTCAAAATCGGCATTGAGCTTTATTTTATACAAAGTAGCTTTGATGAATTGCGGGTGGTTATTTTCATTTTTTGCTTTGGAATAAATTTTTTCCACCAATTCAAGCGCCGATTTAGGCAAACCTCTGTTTGCAAGAGAATCCACTTTTTTCCATTCCTGCTCATAAATATTGTAATCAGGTGGTGGTATCATGGAATTGGCTGGGTTACATGAAGTGTAAAAAAAAGTGAAACTACTTACAATAAGGGCAATTCCTAATAAACCGATAAAAATGAAGAGTTTTGTTTTCATGTTACAATGATTAAATGATATAATGATGCAATGCTTAAATGCTATAATGCCTAAATGTATTACATTATAATAAGGTGCAAATTTCGGTTAAATTCCATAAGGGTCGGAAAATTTTAGTGCTTTAAAAGAAATTTTTTTATTTATACGGGATACAAAGAAGGGGGCAGGAAAGCCCCCTTGTTGATTATTTCTTTATTACCAATTTTTTCGAATCGGTAACCTGCCCGTTTACTTTCAGATTATAGAAATAAATACCTGACGGAAGTCCGGAACCATCGAATACAAGTTTATTTATGCCTTGTATTGCCATGCCTTCAGAGATTGTCCTGATCAGTTTTCCCGTATTATCGAATATGGTAATGGTAGTTATAGCTTCTTTATCCAGCTTATAATAAATATCGGTTTTATTGCTGAAAGGATTAGGTACATTTTGAAGCAGTTCACCCGGCTTTAACAGGCTGATGCTTTCCTTCATAGTTTCGCTCAACCGGTCGCCAGGTATCAACGACAGCAGGTAATCCCTTTTCTCTTCAAACTGTTTCCTTGAAACAGGTATATGATCTGTAAGGTTGCCTGTATAAGCCGATTTCAACCCGCCGTTTTCCATAAGGAAATAGGTGTAACCCAAATCAATTATAGCGAAAATGCTATCTTCTAATGATTCCGGATTTTGAATTACATTCTCAAACCAGGCTATTGCTGTGGGCCAGTTCTCTAATTTTATTTCACAGAAGTTGGCGAGGAAATCGGCAAGTTTGGTTAATTCCAGGTTGTTAACAATATTCGGTTCTGAGTTATAATATGTCTTAAGACCGGAATAATCATTGTTGTCAAATTCTTCAATAGAAAAAATCTCTTTTAATGCAGCATGAGCAAATTCAGATGACGGATATAGGTCGACAATTTGATGAAAGTCGATTTTTGCACCGGTGTAATCTTCCGCAGCAATTTTATTTTGTGCTGACAGATACATGGTTTCGGCTTCCGAACCGCCTCCTGAACCACCTCCGTTAAAGCAATTCCAAACAGGGTCCCAGATAAATAGTTCTACAGGATCAAGGTCTTCAGATGCAATAAAATCATACCCCCAACAATTGTATGTAACATTAAGTTGCTGTTGGTCTGGCCCGGTATATTTAATTAAAGGGTCACCAGGTTCATTATCATCATCCTGTACCAGGTTCCATCGGAAATAATATGGGAAACTATAACCTGTTGCAAGTATTTCATAAGAATCATTATCCTTTATAACCTGCGAAATATTTTCCTTTTCACCACCCACGAAAATTTCGCTCCTGTCCAAACATTTTATACCAAATTCATTTTTTTCTATTTGAATATTATCTCGAATATTTGCATAACTATGATAAATTACTATACCTGAGCCTGAATTTTCCCATCCATTATATGTTATTGTATTATTTTTTATGTCATTTGTGCTCGTAGCACTGCCTGAATTGTAAATTCCAATACCATCGCCGTAATTTCCGGTAATTGTACAACCATCGATCGAATAATTATAATATCCATCAATATGAATTGCCGGTTCCACTTCACAATTTTGAAAAGTACAATTAGATTTTATTTCTACATAATTAGTTAATGAATTACCTAAAACCGCATCAACTTTTGAATTGTCAAAGTTAGAACTTTCGATGACTAAATCTCCTTTTTGATATTTTATGCCTGAATTGGTAAAGGAACAAGTATTTATTGTTAACTTATTACTTTTTCCTGATAATAAACAATTTTCGAACGTGACATTATTAAATGAGTAGTTGTTTGCGCTATTATCAAGACATATTCCGCCCCATTCCTGACCCGGCTGAGCAGAAAATTCAATATTGTTTCCTAAATATATGTTACCTTGAACAATAATTTTATTATTATTGGATTTACCTTGAACCTTAGAACCATTACAAATACTTAATGAAGCTCCTTCCTCAATAATTAATTTACCATTATTATCGAAATATAGGAACCCACCAGGGGGAATAATTATAACAGCTCCCGGACGTACTATTATTTCATTTGAAATAATAGTGTTTTCTGACAATGTTGTATTTTGTGTTACTTCAAACCCCAGAGCCATAATGTTTAATGCAGGATCGCCAAAATAGTTATAACCAAATCTTTCCTGGACTACGAAGGTTAAAACCCTTGCTTCCAGAATGGATTCTCCTGCAATGTGGGAAAGATGAGTGAAAATTGAATTAGGGACAACAGTATTAAAAGTATTTAAATTAATGTTACAAAATCCCAACATATTTCGTGGAGAACCTAAAAATCCTACAAATCCATTGTTTTCAGAATAACTTGTTGTAAACTCAGCCATACAATCTTCTGTATAATCTAACCAGCCGGTATTACAAGCGAAACTTAATGCGAATGGGTATTTTGAATTATTTGAAACAGTATTTAGAAAGTACTCATTATTTAACACAACACCCCATGAAATATACCAGCCCATTTTACCACCATGTCCATTATAAACTTGGATTAACGATCCGCCATTTATAGATTCTTTTACCTGATTTCTTACGGCAAAAGGTGACATTTCATAAGCATTATAAATACTAAGCTGAAAAGGATCAGCAATTATTTCGTCAATAAAACCATAATACAATGGGAAATCATCCTCAAATAAATTATCATCATACCTACCGTTTGAAAAAACAATATTGTTTCTCCAGTCCTCAAAAATATACTCACTTTCAAAAAATATATTTTTTTCTACCATATTATGCAGTTCAATTTCATCGCCAACACTAAAGCGCCCTATATAAAGATCACCTACATCATCATATTCTCCTGCTATATTTGTTACACAACTGTAATAATAATCATTCGGGTACCAATCTCCTTCACCCCATGGAACTATTACATTATTACTTGTATCTCTTGATATTGGCACACCGGTACTGTCTTCATAAACATCACCTGCAAGCAAAACATACCCCAGCTTACCATCATAAGTATGCTGGGCATTGGCTCCCTCGTAAATACGGCTGATGCAGGTACGGATGCGTTGCTCATTTTTATAAGTTTCATCACCAATCAATAGTCCTTCATAAAAGAAACTTAATTCATTTGAAATTATATTATCAGCGTTTAGTATAGCAACATCAAAACCATTATAAGTTGCCCGGTGGTTAGCAATTCTCAACACTTCCGAATCAGGATTATTGGGCTGGAAAAAGTCTTGAGAACAGATGATCAGGTAATCGCTTTCAATGGTACAGGCATAAGCTGTGTCGGTTAAACTAATCCATTGTACATTACCGTTTCCTTGTACATTATCGTTTATGCTTGCCCTTATTCCGCTTGAAACATAATTGAGCATGGTATTGCTTACCACATTATTGAATATGCCGGTATTTACATTTACGTCTGTTGTTGGGTTTATAAAGTTAAGACTGATTTCGTAATTAGTGTAAACATCAATATGTTGAGTAACCGGATTGAATTGTACAGGCCACAAGAAGACTTCAGCATATTTCTGTCCACGCAAATAGCCGGTTGAAATAATTTCGGCATTTATCCCGGGCAAGTATGTATTTTGGGCATAAACCGTTTCGTTTTTAAAAAAAACTTCCTGCAAATAAACCCCGCCACTTGTATCCTGCACTTCTACATAGTCAGGAGCAGGATAAATATTATAATTGTAAAAATCGGTCTGTCCGGTTATGTTTACGGTTAGGATTACATTTTCACATTCCGGTATAGCAATCAGTTGCCTGATGTAAGGTAATTCAGGCTCGCCGGTTTCCATGCTTTTGCCTGCCCTCGGAATTTCTATCCTTTGAAAAGCCTCGCCCTCTACGGTAGTGTCGTTTTTAAACATTCCGCAAACCTCCACCGTAAATTCCATCTGTTGATTGTCGGACTGAATTAAATTAATAATAGGGGCTTCGGGATTGGATTTTGTAAAAGTTACCCAATCTTGGGCCAATACCATGCTGCCAAACAAGCAATATAAAACGAAAAGAAAAATTATTTTTTTCATAATTACTGTTTTTTTATTTGATAAATAATAATTTATTTGTTTTAGAAGAAATGTTATTATAATTTATATTGTAGAAATATACTCCATTCGATACAAAATTTCCATTACTGTCCCTGCCATCCCATTGTTGCATCTTTTTTCCTGTTGTATTGTACTGCCTGATAAGTTTTCCGTGGATATTGTAAATGTTTAATACAGAGTTTTTGTTATTTCGCGGTAATTCAAAATGTATGGTTGTTATATCTTTAAATGGATTAGGGTAGTTTGATAATTCAATATTTTTTAGTTCAATAGATTTTATTGCAGTAAATGTTGAATCCATGTCATGGAAATACGTTGTGAAAGTTTGCCCGTAATCCGATGAATAATCAATAAATAACCAAAGGTGCATATTTGTTGGGTCTCCCCTGCTACGCATTACGTAAAACGAACCGGGTTCCCTGCCGGCAGTATATTGTACTCCCCAATAATAAATGTTGATAAAATCTGACTCATATTTTTCTGTCCAGGTATAACCGGTATCAAC
>JADHVR010000119.1 GCA_016783885.1 Bacteroidales bacterium | reverse complement strand
TTCCATATTTGTTTTACCATTGGCAGGTTGGCTATTAAGTTTTATTTCGTAGATTTGTATAACAAGAGCCGTATGATGGGAGACTATCACGTACGGTTCTGTGAGAGGCTTAGGGTGAAACTCCCTTTGCCTACTCGACCAGATCATCGGTTTCCCATATTTTCTCACCCCAACGGTTAAAGATTATCAAATTAAAGTCAGAAATATCATCACTGGTAACAGCTTATTATAGTTTGGGTGGAGTCGTGTTCGAACAGGTATTTCAACGGATATTAAAGCGTCATCGGAAATAATTATGGTTTGATTAATATTATTTTTTCAGAGTGAAGTTTATTATTTATTTGAGCAACTAATAAATAAACTCCGGCTGGAATACGTGAGGCATTATACCTGATTTTATAAATACCCTTTGGTTGTGTCGTATTTATTAATGTTGTAATTTGTTTTCCCGATAAATCAAATATTTTAAGTGCTACCTTGCTTTTATCATCAATTTCGTACTTTATCCATACTGATTGCTTGAAAGGATTGGGATATACCGAGATATTGTAACTTGAAACAATAGTTTTCTGAATGTTTTGTTGCGGTTGGTCACCTCCGCCGTGTATGGTTTTTAAAATAGTAACGCCCGAACCAACAGTATAACCTGTTGTGTCATTGGCAAAGTAAATCCCATAAAGATTGTTTGATGTGCCGGAGTATTGAATAACCCACGTGTTTCCTTTATCGGTTGTTTTCAGAACCGTACCACAGTCACCGGAAATGTAGCCAATATTATCGGAAGGAAAATAAATGTTATTTAAGGGAATACCCGTTCCCGAAGGAGTATATGTCCAGTTTTCTCCGGCATCATCGGTTTTAATTATTATACCGTTGTATCCGGCAATATATCCGGTTGTGTTATCAGTAAAATAAATATCATACATTGAAAAAACCGTATCGGAAATTTGTGATATTATGTCATCTCCTCCGTTCATTATTTTAAGTATAACGCCATTTTCACCCACAGCATACCCGTTAAGGCTATTAAAGAAATACATGGAAAACAGGTTTTTTGTTGTTCCTGATTCCAAAGATGTCCATGTTTCTCCGCAATCAATGGTTTTAATAATCGTTCCGTTATTTCCGGTAGCATATCCTGTTGAAGGATTTGTAAAACATATTGAATATAAGGTATTATTAGTTCCTGAAGATTGAGCTTCCCAAGTTGTACCGGCATCTGTAGTTTTATAAATGGCTCCGAAATTACCGGCAACATAACCCGTATCCTGATCAACAAAGCTTATATCGCTCAAATAGTGCTGGAATGAATCGACAGGTGTCCATAAATTACCGGTATCGGAAGTTTTAAGCATCAAAGGTATATCGGAAAAAGGATCGCCTCCAAATGTAAAACCAGTACTATCATTAATAAATAGTACTGATTTTAAGATACAATTATTACCTGATATTACCGGTGTCCAAATTGTATCACAATTTTCTGTTTTAAGTATTGTGCCATAATCACCAGATACAAAGATTGCTGAATCATTTACCAGGAAAATAGATTTAAGATTAACCAGGGTATTCGTTTCCTGAACCAGCCAGTTTGTTCCGCCATCTGTAGTCTTTAATAAAGTTCCGTTTAAACCTGCTATATAACCGGTGTCGGTATTATAAAAATAAACAGAATGTAAATCCTTATTAAAAGTGGCAAACGAAAGATCAGTCCAGGTTTCACCGCTATCTGTAGTTTTTAAAATCATTCCTGTTTTTCCGATGATAAAACCGGTATTAAAATCGGGAAAGGAAATATCATAAAGTGAGTAAAGAAATCCTGACGGTATCAAATTCCAGTTTAAGCCTCCGTCGGTTGTTTTTTTTATCAAACCGTTTGCTCCTGATATAAATCCTGTGTTATTCGAAACAAAGTAAACCGAGTTTATCGTACTTAAAGTTCCTGATTCCAAAAACTCCCAGTTGTTACCTCCATCAGTTGTTTTAAGCATAATCCCTTTGTAACCGGCAATATAACCGGTATCGTTACTGGGAAAATAAACCGACTCAAGCCTGTAGTGTGTTCCTGATTCTATCAAATCCCAACTATCATTATCAATAGTTTTAAGAATTGTTCCATTATCGCCCGCTATGTAACCTGTAGTGTCATTTACAAAAAAAACCGAAATGAGTTCATCTATTGCTATTGAGTCTGATAATGACCAGGTTGCTCCTTTATCGGTTGATTTTATTATAGCTCCGTGCTTACCCACGGCGTAACCGACTGAATCAGTAAAACAGATATCATTCAGTTGGTTGCCCTGCGGTAATGGATTTTGCCAAAACCATTGAGCTTTTCCCTGAAATCCAAAAGTTAAAATAAGGAATAACAGAAGTGCGGCAGATTTTCTCATATAACTAAAAATCTAAAAATTTACACGGATCACGTTTGGTTGATGTTCGGGGTGAATAACAGAATTTCTTAACAAGAGAAAATTCAAATCCACCCTTGTAATTAGAAGCCATTCGTTGTTTGGAAATATTTATATCATACGAAAAAAGCAGAGTATAATTGTTGTATTCGATACCCATAACCGGAATAATATCACGTGCCAGCCGGGTCCATAAACCTCCGTGTAATTTTAACTCAACTGCGCCATAAACGATATTTGCTCCGAAAATCGTTTCCTGAACCCCTTCATGAGCAATGAAATAAGCTTCGGGTTTGATAAGAAATCTGTCTGATAAAATATACTGAGCGGTTCCGCTTACAATTATTTTTCTCCCTACCCGGTTGTCTTCACCGAAGAATGATTCTTTTGGTTTATTGATGTGGCTGATACTTCCGCCCACTTCGTACATCCACTTTTCATTTACCAAATGATGAAGTGATAATCCCAGGTTGAAGTCGGGATAAAATATCGAACTGCTTTGGATATTTGTAACATCTGCTGATACTATAGCAGGATCGAACCTTAATAAATATGTATCCCACTGATCATCAAAAATCAGTTTGTTAATATCTATACTCCTGTTTGTAACGCCTATCCCCACGCCAAGGCTTCCGTACAAAGAATTATCGGAATTGAATCCCTGGCTGAAAGCTCCGAAAAACATGCCTTGTATTTTCTTAAGATCACCATCGCCGGCATTGTCGTAATACAAATGCGCTCCCAGACCTATCCATGCTCTTTTATTAAGGAACCGGGGAAAAATACGAGTATCTCCCCATGCTGAATATGTTTCGAAAGGGATTGTAAAACTGGCTGCCTGCTGCCTGTAATTTAAGCCTGCCCTGAAATTACAATCAAAATTACCCGTAAAAGCAGGATTTATATACAGGGGTGTGGAATACATCTGGGAATAATGTATATCCTGTGCTTTAGCTAAAAATGAGCTGCAAGCAAAAATTAATACGAGTATTATATGTTTTATGTGGTAATTCATATACAGAAAACTGCAAGATAAAAAACAAAATTTCAATTTGTAATATTTTACCGTAGTAATGTTATATTTCCTTTTTCTTCTGCATAACCGCCATCAGCATAAATAACTTTCAGATAATAAGTATAAACCTCTTGTTCCTGCCTGCGACCATCAACATTTCCGTCCCATCCCTGAGCCTGGTCATTGGTTTCAAATACCAGCTTGCCGTATCGGTCATATATTCTGAATGTCATTTCCTGAAAATTACTGCCCCTGACATATAACACGTCATTAACATCGTCGCCATTGGGTGAAAAAGCAGTAGGAACACCGAGCTTACTCGGCGGCCACATGGTTACTTTAACAAATGCACTGTCACGGCAACCATTTGCCCATACATCAACTTTATATTCAATCGGGTTTAATGTGCCCGGAACGGTTATAGCATGGTTTGTCGGGTTATTAATATTTGTTTGAGGATCTGACGTCCATGTAAAAGAGTCTCCCGGTCCGGCATCAAGCATAACCGTATAGCCAAATTTTACCCATATATCTTCGTTCCCAAGATAAACATGTGGAACCGGTTTGGGATAAATTGTAGTGTTACTTACAGCTTTAGCGTGGCATTTGTTAATAGTATCAGTAACTTCGACCCAAATATCCTGGTTGCTGTAACTCAAATCGGCAATAAGAAATGAATTATCAGACAAATCAAGCCATTCGTAAGAATAAAAATCCCCTTCAGGTTCTATTTGAATCCTGACAGTATCGCCTGCACATCTTGCCGGTATTATTTCAGGAATTGGAGGATAATCCTGTTCCAGTATAATATAGTCATCCACCCAGCAGTCATCACTATATTGAACACGAATAGGATAGGTGCCCGGTTCGGTAACAGTGTAAGTTATTTCTCCGGGAAATATTGCTCCATCACCCCAGAAATATAATGTATTTTCCTCTCCGTTAAAATTTATTGCATTTATTACGTATTCGTCACCAAGGCAAAAATGCTCTGTTTTACCGTCAAATCCGTAAATATAACCCTGTGCATTCTCGAATATCCACCCCGGCGGTGGATTATTAGGGTCTGGCTGTGGTGTACTGTTGCCTCCTGCATAAAACGCAGTATTCTCCCCTTCGGCACCAACACTGTATATGTTAAGATAGTCGCAAATAACAGTGTCAGGTTGTTCAAAGCTGTCTTTTTTCAAATAAGCTAATTTTGGAGGACTATAAGAAGAAATATTACTATTGCTGCATGGATTTCCTCTTAAATAAAGTGAATCTATGATCGTTTGGGATTTTTCCGCTTCAAAATAAAACCAGTTCCCTAATCCCTGGGCATTTCCCAGCCCGGGATATAAAACAAGTGTATCAAAGGTGTTTTCGCCGAAAAAATAACCGTCGTCGTGAAAAACACAATATTTAATATTATTGTTTCCGCGGATTATCCCGATGTTATTAACAATACATCTGTTAATGTTGTGATTTTCATTGATTGAACCTTGTAACCCGTCTATGATTACCACATTTGTCGTTGAATTACTGAACATGGCTGATTGATTGCTGCGTAACAGGATTGAATCGGCAATATAATCACCCGTAACAACGCTTGATGCCCCCTCGATGCTTACCACGTTATATTCTGTGATATTATTTTTGTTTGCCAGGCTATCGAAAACATTATTCAGGACAATATTATAATATTTAAGTGTATCCCCTTTTTTACTCATTATCGTTCCTAATAAAGCCTCATTATATATAGTGGAATTATGGGCAAACAATTCCATGTTTTCCCCATTGACAATCCATGCCCGGTTTTCTTCCCTGTTAACGGTAACTTCGGAATTTTCGATAATCAATGTTCTCGGATTTTCATAATCAGATAAAACAGCGCCGCACGAAAGGTGGAAACCGTTTATGTTAAAAGTTCCATGTTCAAAATGGACCTTTCTGAAAATCATATTCTGAGGATCGGTGAATAGATTAAGGTCATCGTGCAATTCAATATTATCATCTATACCCTGGATGTAAATGTCGTTTAAAATATTTTTACCGGCTGACAATATATAATCAGGATCATCATTAATGCCTTTGGACTCACGGATCTCATTAAATTTAATAATACCTTCATATTGATAATCCATACTATCGTTAAGCTCGAGTGAGCCGTATATAAACAATACCGTTGTGTCAGCCCCTATAAATAACGGTTTATAAGATTCGGAATGTATCCAAAGCATATCTTTGCAGTAAGCGTTAAGCACATCAACAGAAACAGTATCATCTGCATTAAAGAAAGAATTATCATCAAAAATCACGGTGTTTATTTCACTTGGTGTACATTCCTCATCAATCGGAGGACCTCCTGATTGATATGACCAGTGCGACCAGTCGCCCCAGTTACCTGAGCCGCCAACCCAGTAAAATACATCATCGTTCACCTCTATAAAATTCCAGTTAGTATTATTTCCCAGGTCAATTGAGTTGGTTGCAACATATTGATAACCGTTATCATCAACGGCATTAATATCAGTAAGCGATGTGTAATTTACCGTAAAATCGGTATATGTCGGATTGTAAGCCCGGTATAAAATGTTAGACTGTGTCCCGACAGAATCGGATTCCAGGCGTATAGGCTGGTCACATAAGCCGTTAACAACAAAATCGTCGGAAATGGTTTGGGTTTTGCCATCCTCAAATGTATATCTTTTATTAGGAGATAAAATTAATTGTGAATAATAATTGTCTCCCAGAATTTCTCCGTTTCCCAGAAAGACAGCAGTATCAATATAATTTATAAATTGCATGGATCCCTTTTTCTTAAATTCCAGGTAACCAATATTGTGATATCCGTATAGCGCTCCGGCTTCAAAGAATATTGCCGTATCAATTGTATGACTTTGATAGAGTGTATCATTCATGCTGTATGCCATTGAAAAATTGATCTCGTACATATTTTTTATCTTACAACCGTCAGCACCTTCAAACATACTAAGTGTGTCAATAACTCCGGCACCTACGGCTTCTCCTGCCATACAATAATAATCAACAAGGTTGTAATGGCACAAGCTTTCACTTTTCAACATAGAGCCTTCACCGGGAGCGAATTCAATATTATGATAATACACCTCGCCGGCAAAAGTCCTGATATGGCAAAAGCCCGGTGGTGCTCCGGGAGGGGGGAAAATATCACCTAAAGAGCGGATAAGTGATTTACCGGCATCGAAAAAGAATATACTGTCGATACCATAAGCATTTAACACCCATGCATCTCCCTGGTACTGGTGTACTTCAACCAATGTTTGTCCAAGCAGGTATAATCCCCTTGCAAGGGTATCCATCGAGTTAAAATTATAACAACCAAGGGTGTCGTCAATCATTTTCAGTTCACCCATATTCAGGAAAAGGGTGTCGTACAGGTTATACATTTTACTTTCTAACAACCATTTGCCTCCATCGCCATAAAAATAGGTCTGATTATATAAATCCCAAGCTGGTTCTCCCTCTCTGGAGTAAGTAAGGTCTATGGTTTCGTATTCATCATCATTCTCCGATTCAAAGTAAACCTTTCCTAAAAATTCATAAACCATATCCTCTGATAATTTCACCGATCCCCATATCCGCAAGGTATTTGTGTCGGGTCCGGATAAAGTCGGCAGGTTTTCAACATTTTCCCACATCATATCATTACACATAGCGTGTTTTGTACTAATGTTTACGCTATCACCGCCTGTAAATCCGGAATTATTGTCAAAGTAAATATCGTCCCGTATGGTTGGCGGGCATTCACCGCCTGCGCCTCCCGATAATAAAGACCAGTGATTCGGGTCATTCCATTCTCCGAAACCTCCGACCCAGTAAAGTGTTATGGGATCATGCGGATCGATAAAATTAAATCCGACATTGTTCCCGATATCAATGCCGTTTTCTACGTTTATTGTATTTCCTGTATTGTTTATATCTCTTGTGATAAGGTATTTGGTTGTGATCTCACTTCCCTGGTTATTAATTATTGCCTGGACAGTTTTATAGCTCGATTCAAAAATGGTATGTCCGTTTTCACAATTACCGTTATTAAGTATTTCAATTTGGTTTATTGTTTGAATATGTGTATTTGTATAATAACTTCCGGGTTGAGTCAGTGAATCGATACCGAATAAATACCAGTAGCCGGAATTAAGGCTAAGCTGGTTAATATTGTTACTTCCGCCAAAAATCCCATCACCGCTGAACACAGCATGATCCACGTCGTTAAATGCTCCCTGCCCTCCACTTAAAACGCCATCCGTTTTAAAAAACAGTATATTGTTTACGATATTATCTCCTGCTAACATTCCTTTTGCTGCATTAAAATGAATAGAGTCAATTTGGTTTTGTTCGCCTTTGAAATAACTATCAGAAAACCCGTTATAATCAATCCTGTGGAAATCCGACTTTTCTGTGTCAACATAACCCATAACAAGATTTATTTGAGTATAATGAATGTCGTTATTCAAACCACCCGTAATTTCACAGGGTATAGGACCCATCATGCCAATAAAACCTTCAAAAAGCAAAGTATCGATAATAAAGCTGCCTTCCTGCCCGGGAATTTTTACACCGTCAACTGTTCCGCTTCCAAAGAAATGAACTTTGTGCATGAACGTTTGGATATTAGTGTTTTTTATCGTTCCATCAATTGATATAACATCAATATTGTTATAATATAAAATATCACCTGCAATATTATTAATATTACCCCCAATAGTAATAAGAGAGCTATCAGCTTCAAATATTAAGTTTGTACCATTCAGCATCCAGTTGCCAATAACAAATACATTCGATTTTTCAATTATCAGTCCTCTTGACAATTCTCCCTGGGAAGCAAAACCCCGGCAAAAGATCACCTGGTTATTTGAATTTATAGTACCATTGTTTTGTATAATTATTGGATTTGGCGCCTCCGGTTCAATAAAATTTATAAATATTGATTGCCAGTGAGTAGTATCAATTACAAATAAGGTATCTTGTAAAATCCATTCTCCCTCTCCATCGAAATAAACATTACCAGCTAACCTGGTTTTTGCACACGTGATTGTTTCTCCCTGTTCCTGCGACATAAAATGGATATTCCCCAAATATTCATTAATAACATCGGGATGAAATGTCAGTGAGCCATAAATGCTCATCTCAGTTGTATTGGAACCTCCTGCAATTACAACAGGCATCTGGATATTTTCCCATATCATATCTTTACAAGTCGGATTCCCTGTAAGGATAAATACAGTATCATTCGGCTGCAGAAAAGAATTTTCATTAAATATAACATTATCTTCAGCATCAGGTACTTCATTGGGTATTTCGCCGGTAATGGTACGCCACTTATTCAAATTAGACCAATTTCCCTGTCCGCCGACCCAGTAATAATTTTCCTGTGCTAATAGCTGTATGCATGGGATAATTATTACAATGAATGATATAAGTATTTTATTTCTCATAGCTTCATAATTTAAAATTTAAAATTCAAAATTTAGAATTAATTTGTATCCAATATCGTCAGGCTTCCTTTATATACTTTCTTAATATTTTTCGAACCGTAATAAACATCCAAAATCCAAAAATACGTTCCTTCGGCTACATATTTGCCGTTTCTTTTTCCATCCCATCCACCCG
>JADHVR010000042.1 GCA_016783885.1 Bacteroidales bacterium | reverse complement strand
GGAAAAGGGCGGCCTGATTTCTGTTTAATCCTGTTATAAATTTCATGCTTTAAAGATACTCAATTTATAAAAAGCTCCTGTTTTTAGAACAATGAAATTATTAACAAAATGGTGTTAGCTTTTTAGACAGTCTGACGGTGAGTGTAAGAATAGTAGCCGATTGCGGAAGAATCAACTATCAAACTGTTACAGGTTTGAGGCAGGCTACAGACCCTGAAAAACCTACTATCCCGGCTATTATTTTTACACATTGTTACTTACTTGCATTACTTTTCAGTTGATTTTATTATTGATTTTAATTTAGTTCTAATATTTTTCCAAAGGGGAGAGTTCCAATCAGATGCTTCCAATTCCTTTTTGAAGTCAGTCAATGATTGTTTAAGCATTTCATGAAATAAAGTAGCGTCAATTAGCTTGTTTTCTAAGTCTAACATCTTTTCTTTGGTTCGTGTAACAGACCATCCACCAGTAGTCTCTCCCTGATGTAGAATACCACATCTTATGTTTTTATAAAATTCAGTCGGAATATCCTTAGTACTGAATTCTTTAAAATTTTTGTCGCGTGTAAAGAATTTCAAAAAACCTAATTCACTTCTATAGTTCGAATTCGACCAACCTCTATAAAAACTTTCAATAGTTTCAATCAGCAAGCAGCAATTAGCCATAACCGAGAAGCCATTCTTAAATAATAACGAGTACTCATCTATCAAAAGATCAGATTTCTTACTTCTAAGTTTTTTTTTTGATTTATACTCAAAAGGTTTGATATATCTATAATAATGTCTTTTGTAAATGAAATCAGAAATTTCATCTTTTCTTGTTTGGTCTGATAACATTAATTTTAATTCATCAACTGAAACTTCTATCAAGTCTCCTTTATCAGTATAGTATTGTAGTAAATTCATTTCGTATTTTTTATGCTTGTAGGTAACTTGTAAATATAAGTATTTCGTTTATTTCTACTATGAGAAATTATTCTATTTTTTAACTGCTTGATTTATAATTTTAAATCCGTTTCTATTCTCATTTGTAAGCATTTATAACCGTTTATAATCATTTATTTATGCTTAACCGTTTAATGTTTCTTAAATTAACGTAATAGTCCCGAAGCTTTGTGAATCGAAATTCAAAAACAGGTAAATTATCTTTATATTATTTCCATCCAGATTAGCTAATCCTGATGTCTATCACTCAAATCCGTATGAGCAGGGAATGGCGCGTGCCGCTTTCCCGCAGTCAAGTTTCAAATTACTATTTCGTTAAAATTCACTCTTTTCTTGTCAAACCGCAACAGTCGCTGCATGCACTATTAAAATTCTACCTTATTGTCAATTTCTCTCTGATTTTCGATTCGTTTAAGACCAATTCAATAATATACATTCCTTGCTGAAGCATTGAAACATCAATTGTATTGGTTATTATTTTTTCATATAATACTTTATGCCCAATCTGGTTATAAATATTTACTTCTTTTATTATTGCTCCATTCTTGCTTGAAATAAAAATCTCCTTTTTTGCAGGGTTGGGATATATTGAAAATTCAGATTCGAAATTTATGTTTGGAACCCAACCTGCCTCACAAGCTGCTTCCACTTCTGCCTGGCTATTGCAGCCGCTATCATTATCATGAATTGAAATTCCACCGTTTGGACTGGCCAGATAATCACAAACGCTTTGCACCTCACAAGTTGATAAGGAATTGTTATCACAAATGTACAAATCATCAATAGAGCCTGCATCTATACTATCCAATCCTGTTAAACTTGTCAGGGCAGCGTTGTTATAAATACAAAACCCTCCTCCGATGGAAGTCAAATTGTCCAGTCCTGTTAAATTTGTCAGGGCAGCGTTTCTTTCAATATAAAAGTCTCCTCCGATGGAAGTCAAATTGTCCAGTCCTGTTAAACTAGTCAGGGATGGGTTTCCACCATAATAAGAATTACCAATAGCTATATCTGCCTCAATAAAAGTTATGCTTTCTAATCCCGCTAAACTGATCAGGGAAGCGTTGTTCCAAATTAAAAGGTTTCCGACGGAAGTCACATTATCAAGGCCTGTTAAACTTGTCAGGGCTTCGGTGTCCTCAATAAAAAGGTTTCCCCAAATGGTAATCAAATTATCCAGGCCTGTTAAACTGGTCAGGACAGCGTTTTCCCTAATCCAAAGGTTTCCTCCGATGGAAGTCACATTGTCAAGGCCTGTTAAACTTGTCAGGGCAGGGTTTTCCGAAATAAAAAGGACTCCCCCTATGGAAGTCACATTGTCAAGGCCTGTTAAACTTGTCAGGGTAGCGTTTTCACTAATCACAAGGTTTTCCCCTATGGTAGTCCAATTATCCAGACCTGTTAAACTTGTCAGGGCATCGTTTTCCCTAATCCAAAGGTTTCCCCCTATGGAAGTCACATTGTCCAGTCCTGTTAAACTTGTCAGGGCATCGTTTTCCCTAATCCAAAGGTTTCCCCCTATGGAAGTCACATTGTCAAGGCCTATTAAGCTGGTCAGGGCGCTGTTATTTTCAATCTCAAGGACTCCTCCGATGGAAGTCACCCCTTGCAACCCTGTTAAACTTGTTAGGGCTTCGTTTTCACGTATAACAACATCTCCCATGAAAGTAGTCAAAACATTTAAACCGTATAAATTAGTAATATAATCTCCATTGATTTCTACATCCCCTTCAATCTCTGTACAGTTAGGATAGTTGAATTGAAAATTGTCGATTTCTGTCTGTGTTGAAAATGTAATGCCTTCTGGTAAACAAGGTAAATTAAACCCACAAGCATTAGCCACTTCAGATGGATTATTGCAGCCGGGTGCGTTATCTTGAATTGAGATTCCACCGTTAGGACTGGCTAAATAATCGCAAATGCTTTCAACTTCACAAGTTGATAAGGAAATGTTATGCCATATGTACAAATTATCTATAGAAGTTGCATTGATATTATTAAGGCCTGTTAAACTTGTAAGGGTAGCGTTATAATTAATATGAAGGTTTCCCCCTATGGCAGTCACATTGTCAAGGCCTGTTAAACTTGTAAGGGTAGCGTTGTACCCAATTGAAAGGGTTCCCCAAATGGAATTTATATTGTCAATACCTGTTAAACTCGTTAGAGCATCGTTTTCGTAAATCCCAAGGTATCCCCCTATGGACGTCACATTAGCAAGGCCTGTTAAACTGGTCAGGGCGCTGTTATTAATATAAAGGCCCCCCCCGATGTAAGTCACATTGTCCAGTCCCGTTAAAATTGTCAGGGCGCTGTTATTTTCAATCTCAAGTTCTCCTCCTATGGAAGTCACATTGTCCAGTCCTGTTAAAATTGTCAGGGCTGCGTTGTTCCGAATCTCAAGGTTTCCCCCGATGGAAGTTAAATTATCCAATCCCGTTAAACTTGTTAGTGTATTGTTGTACCCAATTGAAAGGATTCCCCCAATGGAAGTTATGTTGTCAAGGCCTGTTAAACTGGTCAGATTGGGAGTACCACTTAAATAATTCCCTATCGTAAGACCTGCCCCGATTGAAGTTAAAACATTCAGACCGTTTAAATTAGTTATATCATCTCCATATATAAGCACAATTCCTTCAATTTCTGTACAGTTGGGATGATTGATTTGAAAATTGTCTATCATAGCCTGTGTGTTAAATGTGATTCCTTGTGGCAGGCAGGGTTGAGATGATACATAAGCCTGGATGATCAAGGCTAAAACGATCAATAATGTTAATTTTTTCATGATAGTTTTATTTTTAGTTTACACTGAATTTTTGCATTGTGCATAATTTGTTTATAAACGCAACTCCAGTTTTTTATGTAGAATTTAATTAATTCACCAATTGCCAACTATAAATCCGTGTATAAGCGGTTTAATCATTTATTTATTCTTAACCGTTTAATGTTTTAAAATCAAAGTAATATTCCCGCACGTGCAAGATACGAAATATAGAAACAGGTAATTTATTTGTAGGCAATTAATTTAAAGAAATTATAAACATATCAAATCATGCAGCAAATTTATGCAAATTAAAAACATAAAACAATAAGGGAAAATACCCAATTTTAATCAGGGAAAACACGCAAATTTTATGCGGGATATTACGTATATTTATCAGATAAAGTCCTATAACACAGAAAAAGCGGGGAAAATAAATTACATTAGTCAATTAACGATTACATAGATATTTCGGATTAGCTTTCCCGCATTTCCTATCTCAAATCCGAAAAAGCCCGGGTGGCTGACCTGATCCTGCCTGCTTCCTTCCCCGTTAAAGATTTGATGATGGAAGCCATCTCACTGCTGCCAACGGAAAATAAAAAAGTTAAGCAATTCCATTACACTGGCAAACATAATTGTAACCGTATGTTTAATTACGGCTGTGATGGGCAGGAAATACCTTTTATGTTGCATTTTCGATCAGTTTCAGTTTAAATTTATTACCTTTGACTTCATTCATTTATAAATCTCTATATCAATGAAAAAGTCAACGTTTCTTTTCAATTTGCTTTTCCTAATCCCGGCTATTAGCCTTGCCCAGTGGAGCAGCGATCCATCAGAAAACACACCTATTGCCATTGCCAGCGGAGACCAGGCAATACCAAAGATCGTTACTGCCGAAAGCGGAACATCTTACGTCTCCTGGTTCTCAAACGAAAACAGCAATTACAATGTACGATTGCAAAAGCTGGATGTTTACGGAAATAAACTCTGGGCGGATGAAGGTCTCCTTATCAGTGATCATCCTGCTATGACCTGGTTAACAGACTGGGACCTTGCCATTGACCAGGAAGAATACGCCATTGTTACTTTCCAGGACATCCGAACAGGGAATAATAATATATATGCCTACCGGATTTCGCCGGATGGTGAATTTATCTGGGGAGAGGATGGATTGGAACTTTCCAACAGCACTGCGTTTGACGTTTCGCCCAAAGTTACAGTAACAAATGCCGGAAATGCAATTATTGCCTGGGCATCTGGTGATGTAGTTATATTACAAAAAATTAGTCCTGATGGGATTTTACAATGGGGCGCCAACGGAATTACTCTCAGCGGAAGCAATACATTCTCCTGGCCTCAATTGTTGCCGGTTGGCGACGATGATGTTATTTTGAAATATTTTGAAGATTCCGGTCCTCCATATGCTCCCACACGCCATGTGTTTGCACAACGGTATGATGCAGATGGAAATACAGTCTGGTTACAAACAACAGTTATTTCCGATGCCGGCGGTATTTCTGCATGGACACAGGTCTTCCCGTTCATCAGCGATGGAAATGACGGCTTTTACATTGCATGGCATGATGACCGCGATAATAATATGCTGGCAAGCATCTTTGTTCAGTATATCGGCTCCGACGGGCAAATACTTTTTGCTGATGATGGTATTGAAGCCTCCGTTATGCCAAACAGAAATCACTTTTATGCCGAATTGGCTTTGCCTCCCGGTTCGGATGACGTATTTGTTTTCTGGAATGAAATGGACGCCAACCAGAACGACCGTGGCATCTATGGTCAGAAGATTTCGTCTTCAGGTGAAAGATTGTGGACAGACAATGGTAAATCGTTCATTGAAATCTCCTCAACCAATGTTTACCCTGTTGCAGCAAGAAATTCTGAAACCGATATGATAGTGATTTACGAAGAATATTTTAATGCGATGGATACCGGTATTAAAGCCATGCGAATTGATACGGATGGAAATTATGTCTGGACGGAAGAAAAAATCACAATGAGTTCTGTACAATCTGAAAAGTTGCATTGTGTTGCCAATCCTTTTTATAACAACCAATGGATATCTGTTTGGGGAGACAGGCGGAATGGGAACGGGGATATTTACGGACAGAATATTCAGTTGGATGGTACTTTGGGTCCTGTAATAATCCCGGGAGAATTAGAAATTTTTCCTGACACATTATTTTTTGAAGAAAATCCGGAGACAAAACAAATTCATATCATAAATAATACCCTTGACGTTTATACCATTACTTACGTTGACGAATATGGAATGTATTTCTGGATGGTTAATCCATACCCCAACCTTCCTTATGATTTACTTTCCGGTGATAGTTTGATACTGGATGTCTATTTTGAGTACATAACATCTGAACAAATTACCGGATATGTTTACGAGCCGTTAAATATTATTTCAGAAACTGATACCCATACAGTTATTATCGCCATTAATGAAGATCTGCTTATTGGAATGAACAATCAAAATACTGATTTCCTTCAGGTTTATCCAAATCCATCAAAAAGCAAAATACACTTTGGGATTAATTTGGAAAAAAACAGCAGTTTCGATCTCAACATTTTTAATTCCTTAGGAGAAAGAATCAAAACATTTACTGAAAAATCAGGTAAAGGATTAACCTGTCTGATAATTTGGGACAGAACCAATAACGGGAATAATAAAGTCCCGGCAGGAACATATTATTACAGGATTTTTTCAGACGAGTTTCAGGAATCAGGGAAAATAATATTGCTTGATTGATCATTTTTTGTAATTGTTAACTTTTATAAAATTCGTTAAATTTTGGCAAATAAAGTTCAACATGAAAACTTTTATAATCTTTCTGTTTTTAGTTCCGTTTTTAACTTTCTCACAAAACAAATCACTTTCCTATATTGAAAGTTCCAATGGTTTGAACTACCCCGACTGGGATGGCGGTAATTCCGAACTCGAATTTGCCGATATGAATGGTGATGGATTTGTTGATATTGTTTCAGTTGGTGATCATGGAAACCCTTATATTAATACTGCCCAGCATGGCATCATGGTATATTTTAATGACGGAACCGGCTCATGGACCGTTCAGATGACCGGTAATTTTGGCTATGGTGGAATAGCCATCGGTGATGTGAATGACGATGGATTCTGGGATGCCGGTTATGGTATTCATCACGATTACTCATCCACAGATTTGGGTGACCAAATTCTTGAGGTAGCATTGGGAGATGGCACAGGCATTAACTGGACTGCCTGGGACGACGGACTGGCTACAAACGGTGAAGACTGGGGAATGTTTGGAACCGACTTCGCTGACGTAGATAATGACGGAGACCTTGATGTTGGAAGCACCTCTTTTGGTTGTTGTGCCGGCGTTCATGTCTATCTAAACCAGATGGACGGATCATGGGTTCAGTCTTACGGATTTTTGAACGGTAATTCCAGTATGCGCTTTGTATTTGGCGATATGAACAATGATGGGAATGCTGATTTTGTAGTGGCACATCAATATGGAATAGCTTACTTTGGTGATGGAACGGGAAATTTTGTTTTATCTGATTATAATCTTCCCAATCCGGGATCGCTTGGTGTAACAGGGCCCTCACTTGGAGATATAAATAATGACGGAAGCAAAGAACTTGCTTTTGCATTGAGTGGTGGTGTTCAGGTTTGGACCTGGGATGAAAGTGAGGAACAATGGGTCAATTTATCCAGCAGTCTTCCTGTTAGCGGGAGCTATGAGGAAACTCAGTTATACGATATGAATGCTGATGGTAATATCGACCTGGCTGCATACGGTAACGGAACATTCACACTTTGGCTTGGAGACGGAACAGGAAACTGGACACAGGAAACACAATTTACTACGACCGGAATAACTTATTGCGCTGCTTTCAGAGTTGGTGGGGATATTGATCACAACGGGTATCCGGATATTGTTCTGGTGGCTGAAGGCGGCTCATGGCCCAATTATCAAAACCACATGAAATGTTATAAAGAAACCTCTGCTCCCGACAGTCTATCGATTATAGCCATTTTTCCACATGGCAATGAGGTGTTTTATGAAAATTCAGCTCAATTCATTGATTGGATATCGGCTGTTCCGGGTAATGTATCCTCTATGATAAAGTTGGAATATTCAATTTTTGGCTCCAACGGACCCTGGTCTTTGATTGCCGATAGTCTGCCAAATAACGGAAGGTATCAATGGAATATACCTCAAGCGAATTCCCCTAATTGTTTTATAAAATATACTGTCCTGACTGACTCAGATACTTCTGCGCATATTAATACAGTGCCATTTACGATAATTGGTGATGCTGTGCTGGAAGCTGAATTTATTGCTGATTCAACTTACGGAGAAGCTCCTTTTGAAGTTCATTTTACTGATTTGTCTTTAGGTAACATTACAAGCTGGGAATGGGATTTTGATAATGACGGAAATATTGATTCATATGATCAAAACCCAGACTGGATTTACAGTTTAGAGGGAATTTATACAGTTTCTCTTACAATTAGCGACGGTCAGAATTCATCAACTGAAATAAAAGAAAATTATATCGAAGTGCTGCATCCACCGGTTGCAAATTTCACTGCCGATCCACTTTCAGGTTATGCTCCTCTTGAAGTAAATTTCACTTGCGATAACCCCGGAAGTAATAGTTACTGGGAGTGGGATTTTGAGAATGATGGATTAATTGATTCTTTTGAAGAGAATCCTATTCACATATATGATTCAGCAGGGGTATTCTCAGTAAAATTGATTGTAGGAAATGGTCTTTCGTATGACAGCCTCGTTAAAGAGGATTATATATCAATTATCATTACAAGCTATACTAAAAGATTATTTGTAGAAAATAAAATCCTGGAAATATTTCCAAATCCTTTTAATGAGTATTCTACGATAAAATTCTCGCTTATTAAAGAATCTTATGTTTCTTTAACAATCCACAACTTGAAAGGAAATAGAATTTGGGTTTTGGTTGATGGAAAGAAAATGCCGGGGAAAAATAATAAAATAATCTGGGATGCAAAAGATAATTCGGGTAACAAGCTTAAACCAGGTATTTATTTAATTAAACTTGAAACCGATCACAGGACTATCACGAAGAAAATCATTTTGAAATGATACTCTTCGATCTACACCGCTCTTTCGGATTTATGCGCAGGAATTAGTGATGGCTAATCCGAAAGAAAATATAGCATAGCTTTTTTTAATCCCGAATTCACCTTAATTGACAACTTAATTCAATATAAAATTGTCTAACAACTATATTAATTTAAAAACAATAATCATGAAAACAATTATTTACCTGTTGGCTTTCGTACTTTTTTCCCAGTTACAGTTATTTTCTCAAACGGAATTAATAAATGTTAATCCTGACCCAAACGGAGAACCCTGGTGGGTTGGGAAGCTCCGTCCTTTAACTCCGGAAGACTTTGAATATCTTAATTCTTTACCAAAACTACAAATTCCGGCGGATCAAAAAGGAAAAGACCTGCCTGCCGTTGTTGATAATTCCGAACAGCCTTATTTCCGGCCCATTTTGTCACAAGAAGGAGGAAGTTGCGCACAGGCGAGCGGGATCGGGTATGTATTTACCTATGAAATTGATTATGAAAGAGAAATTCCGGCAAACATATTACCTAACCAATACCCGACTCACTATACATGGAACTTTCTGAATGGAGGTTATGGAGGCGGCTCCTGGTATTTCGACGGATGGAAAATCGTCCAGGCAAACGGATGTCCCAATATACCTGACTGGGGCGGGTCTTTTGCTTATGGCGGAGAAACCAGGTGGATGAGCGGGTATGATGAATATTACAATGGAATGTATAATAAAGTTTATGATATTTATTCGATAAATGTCGGCACCCCTGATGGTCTGGAAATCTTCAAAAATTGGATATACGACCATATTGATGGTTCACAGGCAGGCGGTATTGCTTCTTTTGCCGCCGGAGTGTCCGGGTCATTCGATATGAATTATCTTCCTTATGGCACACCTGAAGCAGGTAAGGCAGTCGTAACACATTGGGACGAAAGTGTAAACCATGCCATGACTTTCGTAGGGTTTAACGATTCAATAAGATATGATTTTAATGGTGACGGTCAATATACAAATGATATGGATATTAACGGAGATGGAACTGTTGACATGAAAGACTGGGAGATTGGCGGGTTAAAATTAGCGAATAGCTGGGGTTCTTACTTTGGAAACGGAGGCTTTGCTTATACCATGTATAAAAATTTAGCTGAAGAACTCGACAATGGGGGAATCTGGAGCAATACCGTTCATGTTATCAGGACTAAGCCATCCTATTCTCCCTTTCTTACAATTAAAACAACGGTAAAACATGATTCGCGAAACAAAATAAAAATCATTGCAGGTATTTCAAATGATATAAGCAGCGATCAACCGTCAAATTTCATCTCATTTCCTTGTTTCAATTATCAGGGCGGCGATCTTTACATGCAGGGCGGATATTCTCAATCGGATAAATATATCGAAATCGGACTGGATATAACACCTTTGTTAAGTTATGCTGATCCCGGTGAAGATGCTAAATTTTTCTTACAGGTAATAGAAAAAGACCCTTACAATACAGGCGGGGGTGAGATAGTTATATATTCCATCATCGATTATACAAATGGTGTTGAAGAGGTTATTTGCGAGCAGCAAAATGTTACGCTTGTAAATAACGACACTACTTCCTTAGCGGTTATAAAGGCAATTGAATTCGATAAAGTTTCTATTGTAACTGAAACATTACCGGTGGCTGTTGCTAATGAACCATATAATTATCAGCTTGAGGCAACCGGCGGAACCCTGCCATATTTGTGGAGCATAAAAATTGATTATGAAGAAGAAGACCTTCAGGGAACTTTCCCCCAAATAACAGATGAGCAACTTATTCCCACTAACAACGATGATGGATATGCAGTGAAATCCCTTGATTTTACGTTTCCGTTTTACGGACAGGAGTATGACCAGATTACAGTACTGACTGATGGTGCAATCGTATTTGAAGAAGATTTTTTATACATCAGGAGTGAAGAAACAATAATTGCTAACAAGGCAATCGCTGCATATTGCGCCGACCTTATGATTTATCCGGAACAGGATGACGGAATGTGGTACAGCGGAGATGAAAACGGAGCAATTATCCGGTGGAAAACATCTAAATACGATGAACCCTGGGTGGACGTTGAAACAGCCATCAAGCTGTTTCCTGATGGCGAGATACAATTTTTCTACGGAAATGATATAACCGAAGGATTAAGCTGGGGGGCGGGTATCTCGAATGGAGACGGTAGCAGTTATACCATTGCCCAAATATCAAATGCTTATGCTATTCCGGGTGATTATGCCACAAAATTTATTTATCCTGAATTCCCTGCCGGTATGCAGGTTTCGGCAGATGGAATTTTTTACGGAACACCAATTGAAGAAAACCAGATATGGGACATCACGTTTATGGTAACTGATTATTCAGGTATCTTCTCTATGAAGACTTTGGAATTCTCAACAATAATTACAAGTGTTGATGATTATTATGATGAAATAAAAGGTTATAGTTTGAAAAATTATCCGAATCCGTTTTCCGAAAAAACAACGATTACATTTTATCTTCAAAACGAATCCGTTGTAGATATTGAAATTTTTAATTTGAAAGGACAGATAATAAAAACACTCCTTTCAAGCAACAAACTTAAGTCTGGCAATCATTCTCAGGTTTGGGACGGCAGTGATAATAATGGGAATAAACTTTCAAAAGGCATATATTTTCTACACTTGAAAGCAGGTGATTATATTGCAGGGAAAAAAATCATTTTAAGGTAATTAGGCAAATTTTGTATAATTTATAATGCTTTTTTAGATACCCCATTACTTGACAGCAACCTAAAAAGATAACATGAAGATAACCGTTAACTTACCTATCCGAACCTTTACCTGATTCAAATTTGGTTTTATCGGTGCGATTCACTATTTTTGCTAACAAATAAAGAACATAGTTTCGCAAAATGAAAATCAAACTATTACATTATCTCATTATTACTTTTATCAGCCTGCATCTGAACGCTCAGAATTATCCTTTATCTGCAAAAAAACTTACGTTTCAGGATTCTATCTGTTTAATAAACCTGCCGCAACTTACATTGCCTGAAAATTATAAAGGGACTTATGCTCCCCAACTTCCTGCAATCCACGATAACAGCGAATTGCCATTTTTACGTCCGCCCTTTCTGCAATACTCTTATTCATGCGGACAGGCAAGCAGTATCGGATATAATTTTACTTATGAAATAAACCGTGTTCGGAATCTTCCTGCTAAAGACAGCGCCAACCAATATCCCCCGTTGTTTACCTGGAACTTTTTCAATAATGCGGAAAACGATGTGGGAGTGTGTTTTTATTATACATGGGAAGCAATAAAATCAAACGGTCAACCGAATGTTATTGAATATGGCGGAATGGGTGATAACCAATTAAAATGGATGACAGGGTATGAAAAATATTATAACGGCATGAACAATCGTATTTCGGATGTTTATTCAATTTATGTTGGAGATTCAAACGGCTTAATTACTTTAAAATACTGGCTGTTTGATCATCTTAACGGATCAGAGTACGGAAGTCTGGCAAATTTTTATACGGATTATTACACACATACATTCCTGCCTCCAGGCACACCCGAAGAAGGTAAGTGTGTGGTTACTCAATGGGGACCCTATTCCGGACATTCTATGACCATTGTCGGTTGGAATGACTCAATCCGGTACGATTACAATAATGACGGTTTATACACCAATGATGTAGATATAAATGAGGATGGAATTATTAACATGAAAGACTGGGAAATCGGCGGATTGAAATTTATAAACAGTTATAGCGAATGGTGGGCTGACAGCGGATTTTGCTATATGATGTACAAAACCCTGGCTGAAGAAAAACTGGATGGAGGAATATGGAATAAATCAGTATATATAATAGAAGTGAAAGAGGATTATTCTCCAACATTGGCTTACAAGGTTAAACTTAAACATAGTTCACGAAATAAAATAAAAGTTTCTGCAGGTGTTTCAAACGACACAACTGACGTATGGACTGCACACATCCTTGATTTTCCAATATTCAATTACCAGGGAGGCAATCATTATATGCAGGGAATCGACATTATTGAAGCAAATAAAACAATAGAGTTTGGGCTGGATGTTACACCTTTAATAAGTTATATAAACCCGGGAGAGCCTGTCAAATTTTTCATACAGGTTAAAGAGCACGACCCGTACAATTTTTATAATGGTTCCCTTTTGCAATATTCATTGATGGACTATTCCAATGGTTTGCAGGAGATAGTATGTTCCGATACTAATGTTACAATAATTGAAAACGGTTATACAACCTTATCGGTTGTTCATCAGGTTAACATAAATAAAGTAAATATTGACACAGAAGAATTACCACCCTGTATATCCGGACAGCAATATACTCACCAAATGTCAGCGTCAGGAGGTACAGAGCCTTATAAGTGGCAACTTTTAATGGAGTATTCCGAAAATCAATACGAAGACGATTACCCAGCCATACAGGGTCAACAGTTAAATCCAAACGGCAGTTCTTCAGGATACGCTATACAAGCCATTGAATTTCCCTTTCCCTTCTATGGTAATATGTATGATACCGTTACAATTCATGTAGATGGATTCCTGATGTTCGATACATTGAAATATCCGATCCCTTACCAGGTTGACGATATGTTTCCTTTTAAATATGAATCAATGTTAGCTCCCTTCTTTAACCAGGATTTAATTATCAATTCATCGGCAGGAAACGGATTGTGGTATGAGGGAAATGCGAATTATGCAGCATTCAGATGGATTGAAACGCTTATGGAGGAAAATGGAAACTATCAACTGGACTTTACTGCTATTTTATATCCTGATGGAAATATAGAATATTATTTCGATAATTTTAATGATCCCGAATATCTTTACAGGATAACAGGCATCTCAAACGGAGATGGAATTAATTATCAGATTGCAGGGTTTTCAAATCTCTTTCCGGCAAAATCGCCTCAGGTTGTTACTTACACTCCCCAAAATTATATTTCATCAATGAACATTAACGATGAGGGACTTTTAACTGTTCTCCCGGATGAAAACAATAAAATCTACAACATTACAATTAAAGCCACTGATTACCATAATATTTCAGATTCAAAAACCTTTCAGCTTTCTGATGGTATTGTTTTTTACTTCACAATTACATCGGGAGATGATAACCGGATTGACTACGGTGAAACCCCTGTTTTGAGCTTTGCAATTAAAAACACAGGAAATCAACCTGTAAACAATGTTATACTGACAGTTCAAATAAATGATCTTTTCATTACAATGACCGACAGTACGGAAAATATCGGGACTATCTATCCGGGGCAAACCATTTATTTACCTGATGCAATTTCATTTTCAACGGAAACAGGTATTCCTGATAATTACAACCTGACATTTGATGTGATAATAAATACAGCAACCGGTTCGTGGGAAGGAAGCTTTAACGTAAAAGCTTATGCCCCGGTTCTTTCTTTGGGTAGTCCTTTTGTGGATGACAATGATAATGGAATATTTGACCCCGGAGAAACAGTAAACCTTATAATACCGGTGAATAATTATGGACATTCAAACGCTATCGGCGTTGAAGGACTGTTAACCACATACGATACTTATATTTCTCTGAACAGTTCAAATCAATTCTACTTTGGCAACATCCCGAAAGGCAGTTCTGTATATGATACAATTAATATTTCAGTTGCTAATAACACTCCTCAGGGACATTCATCACACTTTGATTTCGAAATCACAGCATTACCTGATTTTATAATTGAAGAATCTTTCGACATGTTAATAGGACGATATCCTATCCTGATAATAGATATGGATCCGAAGTTGCTTTCAGGTCCGGTTATTAAATCAACATTGGAAGAACTGAATGTTTTGTTTGATTATTTATATTACATCCCAGGCGAACCGGATATTTTTCAAAATATTTTTATTGTATTGGGAAGAATGTTCGGACAACATATTTTAACAGAATACGAAGGTCAAAAGCTGGCAGATTTCCTGAATACCGGTGGAAACATTTATATGGAAGGAGGAATGACCTGGTTCGATGACCCGCAGACTGCTGTTCATCCCATGTTTAATATTAACACAGTGCCTCTTACATGGAATTTGATTGATACCGTATCTGGCATCATCAATACATTTACCGAAGGACTATCATTTACCTTTTCGGGGGATATGCCATATTACAATTACTACCTGGAACCGGTTGAACCGGCATATACCATATTGCAACGGGCAAGTGAGCAGCATGGATTTGCAGTAGCCTATAATAACGGAAATTATAAAACAATAGGTTCTATAATTGATTTCAGCGGACTTAATGACAGCCTGCCGCCATCAACCAAAAATAATCTAATGATGAAAATGCTTATTTTTTTTGGATTAGACACTACCAGCGCCATTAATAAGAATTATTATGATTTGGAAAATCGGGTATTATTTTGTTATCCAAACCCGACTTCTGAAAATACAACAATCTCCTTTTTACTTACCCGAACTGAAAACATATATATTGACATATACGATATTCACGGTGTTAAAGTATCAACCCTTTTGACAGGAAAAGAATTTCCGGCAGGAAAACATTCGGTATTGTGGGACGGAAAAAAATTTTCAAATGGAATTTATATTTGCAGACTTAAAACAGAAAAAAATATCTCTACTGAAAAAATAATAAAATTTTAATTTAAAAATCTAACAATGAGTAAAAAACTACATTTCACTATTTTATTTACTATAATAAACCTGTTCATTTATGCCCAGGAATTTCAATTTAAATCAACAAAAATCCCTGCTGCAGATTCGATTTATTTAATCAATTTGCCACAGCTTAAGTTACCCGATTTCTACAAAAGCCCGGATGCCCCGCTTCTGCCTTCGGTTTTGGACAACAGCGAATTGCCTTACTTCCGTCCGATTTTTATGCAGGATGGATGGTCATGTGGTCAGGCTGCAAGCATAGGATACAACTTTACTTACGAAATAAACAGAGCGAGAAATGTTGCAGGCAACACATCCGTAAACCAATATCCAACGCAATTTGCTTTTAATTTTTATAATGATGGAATTTATGATCAGGGTGTGGGTTATTTCTACAGTTTTGATTTACTAAAATCCAATGGCACTCCCAATGTTTATGATTACGGGGGAATGGGTGGAAGCCATCTGAGATGGCTCTCAGGATATGATAAGTATTATAACGGCATGTTTAACCGGGTTGCCGATATGTACTCGATTTATGTTGGGGATGAAGAAGGATTTCTTGCTTTGAAATACTGGCTGTATGACCATTTAAACGGATCGCCTGATGGTGGAGTCGCCAACTTCTATTCTGATGTTCCGGCATTATATAACCTTCCGCCCGGAACACCCGAAGAAGGCAAGTTTGTTGTTCCACTCTGGGGGGCTTATAATGGCCATGCTATGACGATAATAGGCTGGAACGATTCAATCAGGTGGGATTATAACAACGACGGGCAATATACAAATCATATCGACATTAATGGTGATGGCGTTGTTAATATGAAAGACTGGGAAATAGGAGGAATGAAATTCGCAAACAGTTGGGGAGAAGACTGGGCTGACAGCGGATTTTGCTATATGATGTATAAAACCCTGGCTGAGGAGAAATTCGATGGGGGAATATGGAATAAATCGGTGCATATAATTAATGTTAAAGGAGATTATTCTCCAAAACTCACGTTCAAAGTAACGCTTAAGCATAACTCAAGGCATAAAATAAAAGTTATTGCCGGTGTGTCAGCCGATACAACAGATGTTTGGCCTGCACATACCATGGATTTTGCTCTTTTCAACTACCAGGGCGGCGACCATTATATGCAAGGTAATGACACGATAAACCAGCATAAAACTATTATATTCGGCTTGGACATAACTCCATTATTGAGTTTTGTTAACAATGGAGAGCCGGCTAAGTTTTTTCTTCAGATTCATGAACATGACCCGGGAGACGAAGCAACAGGTGATTTGATTTATTTCGCCCTGATGGATTATATCAACGGCGGACAAGAAATTGCCTGTCCTGATACCGATGTGCCGCTAATTGAAAATGGCTATACAACATTAGCGGTTATTCATACTTTAACTTTTGATGACATAATAATTGAAACTGAAGAATTACCGGCTTTTATTCCGTATCAGCAATTTACTTGTCAAATCACAGCAACAGGCGGCACAGAACCATACAACTGGGATATATTGACCGGGTACTCCGAAAATCAATTTGAAGATAATTATCCTGACATACTGGGGCAACAGATAATACCTAACAGCAGTACCAGCGGATATGTTACTCAGGCTATCGGTTTTTCCTTTCCGTTTTACGGAGAAAATCATGACAGCATCACTATTCATACTGACGGATTTCTTATGTTTAATGAAATTAAATATCCTACTCCTTACCAGGTGGATGATATGCTGTTATTCAAATATGAACCTATGGCAGCTTTATTCCTGAACCAGGATTTAAAAATCAATGCTTCTGCCGGTGATGGTTTGTGGTACGAAGGAGATGAAAATTTCGCTGCCTTCAGATGGATTGTAACACTCGTGGGTGAGAATGGTGAATATCCGTTGGATTTTACTGCAATATTGTATCCTGATGGGCGTATAGAATATTATTACGATAATTTTGAAAATCCCGAATATCTTTACAGGATAACCGGCGTCTCAAACGGAGATGGAATAAATTATGAAATAGCTGAATTTTCTAATCTATTGCCAACAGAATCACAGCAGGTTGTTACATATACTCCCCAAAATTATCTGTCATCCATGAACATTAACGATGATGGACTTTTAACTGTTTTTCCGGAGGAAAATAATAAAATTTATAACATTACAATTAGAGCCACTGATTATAATAATATTTCAACTGAAAAAACTTACCAGCTTTCTGACGGAATTGTTTTTTACTTTTCAGTTGTCTCCGGCGATGATAACCGGATTGACTACGGAGAAACTCCTGTATTAAGCTTTATTGTTAAAAATATCAGTAATCAACCAATATATAACGTATCTTTTGATATTCAGATAAGCGATCCATTCATCAGTATGCTCGATAGTACTGAATATATCGGCACTGTTAATCCCGGGCAAACAATTAATCTTGCTGATGCTATATCTTTTTCCGTTGATACTAATGTGCCTGATGAATATGATCTTTCGTTTTCTGCTATATTTAATTCCTTGAATAACTTATGGGAAAGCAAATTCAATTTAACAGCTTATTCACCCATACTAATAATGGGCACTCCAATTGTAGATGATAACGATAACGGCAAACTTGATCCCGGCGAAACTGCTAATCTAATCATTCCGGTAAACAACTATGGTCATTCAACTGCTAATGGTGTAGAAGGTTATCTAAATACGGTTGATCCATACATAACTTTTAACGGATCTGGGCAGTTTATTTATGGAAATATCCCGAAAGGAGGAACAGCCTGCGACACAATAAATTTAACAGTTGCCGATAATACTCCGCTGGGTCATCTGGTATATTTTGATTTCGGTATCACGGCATTGCCTGACTTTATGATTTACGAATCTTTCGACCTTTTAATCGGACGCTTTCCGGTTCTGATTGTTGATATGGACCCTGAATTGCTTTCCGGTCCGGTTATTAAATCAACTATTGAAGAATTAAATGTTTCGTTTGACTACGAAAATTATATTCCAAATGAACCGGATGTTTACCAGAATATTTTGGTTGTTTTAGGAAGAAAGTTAGGACAACATATTTTAACTGAAGTTGAAGGTCAGAAGCTGGCAGACTTCCTGAACGCCGGTGGAAACATTTACATGGAAGGCGGAGTTACCTGGTTTGATGATCCGCAAACAGTTGTTCATCCTATGTTTAATATTGAAACCGAAGCAATAACATGGACGTTAAATGACTCTGTTTTTGGGATAAATGAAACCTTCACCGAAGGAATGGAATTTGGTTATGCCGGAACCATGCCGTATTATAATTATTACTTAGCACCTGTACCTGTAGCCCTCGCATTTACTATTTTACACGGTATTGAAGAGGAACATGGTTTTGCCGTGGCTTTTGATAACGGCAATTATAAAACAATTGGCTCTACTCTTGATTTCAGCGGCTTAGATGATGGTTTGCCACCTTCGACTAAAAAGAATTTAATGGCGAAAATCCTGGAATTCTTTGGCGTAGATGGTGTCATAACTTCAGAAAAGTGTAAATCATCAGTTTCGCATCAGCCTGTTTTATTAAGTTTCCCGAATCCATTCTCAGGGCAAACAACAATAAATTTCAATCTTGCAGAGGAAGATAAAATTAATCTTAGTATTTATGACATTCATGGTAATAAAATAACAACAATTATTTCGGAAAAGAAATTCCCAGCCGGATTACATTCCGTAAAATGGGAAGAAAATAATATCACAAATGGAATTTATATATGCCACCTCAAAACAAAAGAAAATATTTCCGTTATTAAAATCGTTAAAACAAATTAGCAAAGGAAAATTTAAAATAAATTATTAAATTTGTATTTTTGAAAAAATTTAATATCTTATTATTATGAATATTCAAACAAAAAAACTTGAATTACTGGACTGGATAATTCAAATTAATGATATATCAATAATTCGGGAAGTTGAAAATTTTATTGGAAGTTTAAAACAACCTAAGCCTTTGAAAAAGCGAAAATTTGGCTGTGGAAAAGGTATTTTTACTTATGTATCTGATGATTTTGATGAATCGTTGGATGACTTTAAAGAATACATGCAATGAATATAATTATTGATACACATGCATTAATTTGGTATATTGAAGGAGAAAAAAGGTTATCAAAAACAGCTATTTCAGCGATTGAAAACTTGAATAATCAGGTTTTTGTTAGTAAAGCAAGTTTGTGGGAATTAGCTATCAAGATAAGTCTTGGGAAATTAAAAATTTCTATTGGTTTTGATGATTTAAAAAAATTCCTTTTAGAAAATGGCTTTTCTATCCTTGATTATAATTTTGACCACCTTATAACATTATTATCACTTCAGTATCATCATAGAGACCCTTTTGACCGGTTAATTATTGCCCAATCAATTTATAATAGATTTAACATTGTAACAATAGATAAAAATTTTAGAAAGTATGATGTGAAAATAATATGGTAATATATATTTAAACCATCTGTTTAAAATTTTATCTAAACCTTAAATTTTTCATAATGAAAATCAAAAAAAACATTGCGACCAGCGAATCAGGATATGTATTTAACCCATCAACAGGCGAATCCTTTTCAGTAAATCCCATTGCTATAGAAATCTTTAATTTCCTGAAAGAAGGAAAATCTTATGAAGAGATCAGTAAAACCATGCTTGCAAGGTATAATACCGATGAAGCTACATTCGAAAAAGATTATAATGATTTTATGGGAATGCTTAAACAACATCTGTTAATTGAAACCGAAAATGAAAAAGAAAATTAATATTGCGGTATCAGGATTAAATGCTATTGACAGCCCCGGTCCGGGAATAGCCGTGATCAGGGCTTTGCGTGAAGCAAAGTCTCTTGATGTAAAGATTATTGGTTTGGCTTATGAATCGCTTGAACCTGGCATTTATATGCACAACCTTATCGACAAAACCTATCAAATACCCTACCCTACAGCCGGAACGGATAATTTATTGGCAAGACTTGAATACATAAACAATGCGGAAGACCTAAATGTGATCATTCCTAATTTCGATGCGGAATTGTTCCCTATGATAAAGCTCGAATCCAGGCTGAAAGAAATGGGTATAAACACTTTTTTGCCAACAGCCGAACAATTTGAAGAACGTCATAAGATTAACCTGCCCGACTTTGGGAAACGATACAATATTAAAGTCCCTCACAGCAAAGCTATTTATTCAACTGCAGAAATCGGTGGTTTGACCGATGAATTTTCTTACCCTGTTGCGGTCAAAGGAAAATTATATGATGCCGAAATAGCCCACACGCCCGAACAGGTCAACACTTACTACAATAAGATCAGCAGTAAATGGGGGTTGCCTATTATTATACAGCAATTTATTCATGGTACTGAATACGACGTGGCAGGACTGGGAGATGGAAAAGGAAATACAATTTCAATTGTGCCTATGCGGAAACAATATATCACTGATAAAGGCAAAGCATGGGGTGGCATTTCCGTTGATGATAAAGAAATTTTTAAACTGACGAATCATTTTATTTCGTCAACCAAGTGGCGCGGTGCATTTGAACTTGAATTACTTAAAGATCACAATAATGAATACAACCTGTTAGAGATAAATCCGCGTATGCCTGCATGGATATACCTTTCGGTAGGTGTGGGTCAGAATATTCCGAAAGCACTTGTTAAACTTGCTTTGGGCGAAAAAGTTGAACCTTATAAGGAATATGCTGTCGGTAAAATGTTTATCAGGTATTCCAATGAAATGATCGTTGACGTGGAGGAATTTCACCGGATTTCAACAACAGGAGAACTCTGACTGACCTTCCGAGTCCGAATCCCGATAGTTATCTGGATGGAAGAGACAGTCAGGGGACATGGAAGAGTCTGGTTAGAAAAAGATTGACGATTTACGAATGACGATTTACGATTTACGATTAATAATTTAACACAAATAATAAACATGGAAAAGTTAAGATATGAACGACCGGTTTTAAAAAAGCTGGAAACCAATATGCCAAATAAATTCGGACTGCGAACCGAATACGTCCCGAAAACACATATTGACGGAGTAGCAGTAAAAGACCTTATTAAGGAATACGGTTCGCCTTTGTTTGTGATCTCCGAATCAACAATCAGAAAGACATACAAGGATGCAAAAAAAGCATTTACCACAAGGTATCCTAAAGTGCAATTTGCATGGTCGTATAAAACCAATTACCTGGGCGCTGTTTGCAATGTCTTCCACCAGGAAGGCTCATGGGCTGAAGTGGTTTCGGGATTTGAATACGATAAAGCTATCCTGAACGGAGTTGATGGAAGCAAAATCATTTTTAACGGACCCGACAAAACTGAAGAAGACCTTGAAAAAGCCATTAAAAACGAATCGATCATTCATATCGATCACCTCGACGAGCTTTATTCCATTATCGAGCTAACTGATAAGCTAAAGAAAAAACCTAAAGTAGCTATCAGGGTGAACATGGACACAGGCATTTATCCTATGTGGGATCGTTTCGGGTTCAACTATGAAAACGGACAGGCATGGGATGCTTTGAACAAGATTATGCGGTCGGATAAACTGGAACTGGTGGGATTACATTGCCACATCGGTACTTTTATGCTTACTGCCCAAGCTTACGGAACGGCTGCTTTTAAAATGGCTGACCTGGCATTGGGCGTGAAAAAGAAATACAATCACGATATAAAATACATTGACATGGGCGGCGGATTTGCATCAAAAAATACGCTTAAAGGTTCTTACCTGCCCGGCGATGATACCAACCCGACATTCGATGATTTTGCCGAAGCTATTACAAGCGCCCTGATCAATTCGGATTTCGAACCCGATAATCTTCCGATGCTCGTCCTTGAAACGGGTAGGGCTTTAATTGATGATGCAGGATTCCTTTTAGGTACGGTTATTTCAAATAAACGATCTTCTGCAGGTAAACGAACCACTATTATTGATATTGGTGTAAATATTCTTTTCACTTCTTTCTGGTACGACCACAAGATCTCACCTGCACAGCCGTTTACACATTATACCGAAGACACAACGCTTTACGGACCTCTGTGCATGAATATTGATGTTATACGCGAAAGTATAAGCCTGCCATTATTGAATAAAGGCGACAATTTTGTGATCCATCACGTTGGAGCTTATAATATGACCCAATGGATGCAGTTCATAACCCTGAGACCTAAAGTGGTGATGATTGATGAAAAAGGTAAAGCATACGTGATTAGAGAAAATGAAACCATTGAAAGGATAATTGCGATGGAAAAGGTGCCGGATCATTTGAAGGAGTTTGAGTTGTAGATTTGTGTATTCGTCTGACCACTGTCCTGTGCGTTTGCCTTGTGCGAAGAGGTCTGACGAATAATTAATTCCAATTTATTTTTTAGATATTTTTCACTTGGCAAATGAAAATTATCCGATATTTTTCACTTTTTAAATTATGCAGGATTTCCAAATAAAAATAAAATCTTAAAAGCTCTCTTTAGATAATTCAACCTTTTTCAATTAAACCAGTCTAAAGAATAATTCTTTATTTTCGCCACTTATTTTTAATTATGCTCAAAAAGCTAAAAAACATATTCCCTCATTTCATCAATAGCATACTTAACAGCTATACACAAATTTTTTTCTCAAACAGCAAGGTATTTGGCATTATCCTGCTTATTGTTTCTTTTTTTGATCTGAACGCAGGAATAAGCGGGCTGATAGCTGTTCTGTCATCCAACATTACGGCATACCTTGTTGGCTTCAACAGGTTTAACATAAAATCAGGTTATTATGGTTTTAATTCTTTACTGGTTGGTTTGGGATTGGGCATTTATTACCAGATGGGCATGGAATTTTTACTTGTTCTGCTTTTTGCTTCCATTCTCACTTTATTTGTTACGATTTTACTTGAGGGAGTGATAGGCAAATACGGCTTGCCTTTCCTGAGCTTATCATTTCTGTTCGGAATATGGACAGTAACCCTTGCCTCCCGCGAATTTACTGCCCTTGCCATCAGTGAAAGGGGAATTTTTATGGCAAATGAACTGTTCAGCATTGGCGGTTATTTTTTTGTAGGCATTTATAACTGGTTCTCCAACCTTAACCTTCACGAATCAATCGTCATTTATTTCAGGTCTTTGGGTGCTATATTCTTTCAGTATCACCTGTTTGCGGGGATTGTTATCGCAATTGGCTTACTAATTTATTCAAGGATAGCTTTTCTTTTATCAATCATTGGATTTTTTTCTGCATATTTTCTTTACCAGTTTGTTGGCGGAAACATATATGAGCTTAGTTACAGCTATATCGGTTTTAACTTTATTTTAACAGCCATTGCAGTCGGTGGCTTCTTTATTGTTCCGTCAAAATATTCATTTCTTTGGGTTATACTTCTTACACCCCTGATCTCCATTACCGTTACCAGCACAATGGCAATAATGTCATTATTCCAGCTTTCTATTTATTCGCTACCATTCAACTTTATTGTTCTGTTGTTTCTTTATATCCTCAAGTTCAGGGAAAGATATTATCACAAACCGGAAATTGTGGTGTATCAGCAATTTTCACCTGAAAAAAATCTATATTCCCAATTAAATAATAAAGAAAGATTCCACAATTTTAAATATATACCCTTTTCGTTACCGTTTTGGGGAGAATGGATTGTAACACAGGCGCATCATGGCGAATATACCCACAAAGAAAGCTGGGCTCATGCCTGGGATTTTGAAATTGTGGATGAAAACGGTTATAATCACAAGGGAAACGGCGCCGAAAAAAAAGATTTTTATTGCTATAATAAACCTGTTATTTCTCCTGCTGACGGCTGGGTGGAAGAAATCGTTGATGGAGTTGATGATAATGAAATCGGTGATATGAACCTTGAACAAAACTGGGGAAACACTATTATTGTTAAACATGCCGAAAAACTTTATTCTAAGATCAGCCATATTAAAAAAGAATCATTCAAAGTAAAAAAAGGCGATACTGTAAAAAAAGGCGATATTCTTGCTTATTGCGGCAACTCGGGGCGGTCGCCGGAACCTCATATCCATTTTCAAATTCAGGAAAACCCTTTTATCGGTTCAGAAACCCTGGATTATCCAATAGGGCATTATATTTTGCGAAAGAAAAAAGATTTTGTTTTAATATCTTATGACAAACCTTTAAAGGATGAGGTTATTTCGAATATCGAGAAAAATAAGACACTGTACAAGGCATTCCATTTTATTCCCGGACAAAAAATCACGTTTAAAGTAACAAAATCGGGGAAAGAAGAAAAGACGACATGGGAAGTTCAAACGGATATTTATAATAACTCCTGTATTTATTGCGAGAAAACCAAATCAAAAGCCTGGTTTAAAAACGATGGCAGCATTCATTATTTCACACATTTTGAGGGTGATAAAAAATCACTGCTATTTTACTTCTATCTTGGAGCATATAAGGTTATCTTCGGTTTTTACAAAGGATTAACAATATCGGATCAGCTACCGATAAATACTCTCAATAACAAATATCTGATCTTTCTTCAGGATTTTATCGCGCCTTTTTACAGGTTTATTAAATCGGAATATACTTTGGAATATGCCCGGATAAAGGACAACATGACTGAGAGTCAAATTTTACTTATTTCAGGAGTGCAGGTAAAACGAAATAAAAAAGTCACTAAAGAATTAAACTTTGAGTTTGCGATTGAATCTAACCGGATACAAAAATTTGTTGTCGTTGCCGGTAACAAAACAATAGAAGCAGAAAAGGCAGAATGAAAAAAAATATTTTCCAAAGGCATTCCCCCCCCAGCCCCCCTCAGGGGGGGATAATAAGGTCTCAGCCGCACCAGGGTGGAAAAGTGATGGATTTCTCCCCCCTTGGGGGGATTAGGGGGGGGGTGATCATGCTTCTTGTAATCATCATTATTTCACCTTCAATCCTAGCACAGCCCACAGACCTAAATTCCAAAACCATTGACAAAAAAACATACCGGCTTTACCTGCAAAAAAATTGGGATTCTCTGATTATTATTAGCAAACAAGCCCTCAAAGAAAACATCGACTATTTCTATCTCAGAATGAGAATCGGGATTGCTTTTTATGAAATTGATAATTACCGTAAAGCAGCATATCAATTTGAAAAAGCCATAAAATTCAATACAAACGACCAAAGCACTTTGGAATACCTGTACTACTGCTATCTGAACACAAACAGGGATTTGGAAGCCAATGAATTATCGGAACATTTCTCTGAAAGCCTACAACAAAAAATTAAGCCAGACCCGAACAGGATCATAAACAATATTTATTTTGGAACAGGCCCGACATTTAGTAACAATATAAGCAAAAACAAAAGGCGGAACCTGATGGGTAGAGACAGTATTTATGGCGAGCAAGACCTGAACGATAACAAATACTATCTTCAATTAGGACTCAGGCAATACATCGGAAAAAGATTTTCAGTTTACTTAGGCTATACCAATCTTACCATTTCAAAGCTTAAACAAATTCAGGCTCCCGAAATAGTGAAAACGGGATACGATACAATACTTTATAACGGATCGTATTATGTTGACACACTTTATAAAAGGAATTCAAACATGTATAATCAAAACTATAAACTTTATCAAAACCAGGTTTACATTAATGCAAATATTGCTCTGGGAAAAGGATTTACCCTGATACCTGCTTTTCATTGGATAAATGTCAGGTATAATACAATTTATGCAAACATTAAAATGAAATATGCCCAGTCTTATGACACCATTCCTTCAATACCTGTTTACTCGATAAAGCAAAAAGATACTTCCTTTAATAATTACGTTGCCTCTTTAGCTTTGTATAAAAATATCTCTGTGTTTAATCTCGGGTTATTCGGTTCATATTCAAACCTGAACAATAAAAATCAATATCAGCTTGGCACGTTATTCACCTGGTTTCCAAAAGGCAATCTTGATTTTTATACGACCTCCACCCTTGTTTCTGCCTGGGGAGAACAAAAAAACAGGTTTGTATTTGAACAACTTGCCGGAGTAAAAGTTTCACCTAAGATATGGACAGAAGGATTTATTACTATTGGCGAAATGATAAATTACAATGAAAAGAATGGTTTTATCGTTCATAATTTGGGGGATAAGATCAAATTCAGGGCAGGAACTAATTTAATAATAACTTTGTCGCACAAAATTGAATTATCGCTCCGTTACCAATTTTTTAATGAGGAATGTTATCTGATCAGGTATAATGGAGAAAATTCTTATAAAACAATAGGTTCAGATTATCAAAACAACACAATAACAGGAGGACTAAAATGGAAACTTTAAGGAAATTATTTTTATTGACTTTAACGGGACTAATTATTACCGTTACTTCGCAAGCACAGGATTATAAAACCATACAGGATGCATTTGAGAAAAGCTACCTGTACGAATACAGCGGCGACTATTCAAAAGCTATTGATGCTCTGAAAAATGTTTATGATGAAGAATCATATGAGATAAATCTCAGGCTGGGCTGGCTTACATACATGGCTGGCTTTTTTACCGAATCAACGGCATATTATCAAAAAGCCATTGAATTGAAACCATTGTCAATTGAGGCAAAATTCGGGTATGTTTACCCTGCGTCGGCTCTTGGTAATTGGGAACAGGTGAAAAAGCAGTACAATGAAATACTGAAGATCGACCCGCAAAATTCGATGGCAAATTATAAGCTTGGCTCTATTTATTACGGCAATGAAGATTATACCACCGCCCTTAAATATTTTGAAAGAGTTGTAAATCTTTATCCCTTTGATTATGATGGTTTGTTAATGTACGCCTGGACAAACCTTAAATTAGGCAAGTTTCGTGAGGCGGAGGTGCTTTTTAATAAAGTGCTGATGAACCAGCCAAATGATGAATCGGCTCTGGAAGGGCTGGACATGATAAAGTAGCTGAACCGCTAAGAGGTTGGCAGGTGGCAGTCTTCAGTCGGCAGGCAGCAGTCCTCAATCCTCAGAACCTGAAACCTGAAACCTGAAACATGTAATATGAAACCTGCCTCTAATGAGCAAATGAAAAGACCTCAAAGACCTTCCAGAGTGCGCAGCACCTGGAAGAGTCGAGATACACAGCGACTCTTCCAGGTTCCCTCACCCACCGGCTTACACTTCGAACTATGGAAGGTCTGGTCGTTTATTACTATCTTAGTAAATCATCACCGATAATTACTCAAAAACTCCCTTAAAAACAAATGCCGGATACCCTTATATGTATTCCCCTGAAATTCGTCCATCGAAATCACATATTTCGGGTAGTTGTCTTTAATCTTTAATAAATTTCCATATTCCCGTTGGATGGTAGCTTGGTCTATAATTAAATAAGCCACCTGCACATACGTTCTTTCATTTTGCTTTTGGCAAACAAAATCAATTTCATTTTCTCCGAATACCCCGACACGTATTTGATAACCGCATATCAGTAAATGCAAAAACACAATGTTTTCAATAAGTTTACCAATATCCGACGGTTTAAATCCTGCAATTGAGTTTCGGAGACCCCAGTCCTCGAAATAATATTTCTCATTGGTTTCAAAAATTTTTTTCCCCTGAATATGCTGCCTTCCAACTTTAAAAACCAGTAAAGCATCTGTTAAATAAGATAAATAATTAAGTACAATTTGTGTGGACATGTTTACCCTTTGCGATTTTAAGTACTTACTTATTTTGGTGGCAGATATCAAACTTCCGGTATTATCCGAAAGAAACTTCACCAGTCCTTCAAGGAAATACACATTTCTGATGTTATGCCTTCTTACCACATCTTTGAACAAAACAGTAGCATATACATTTTTTAAGTATTCAAAAGCAATGGTTTCTTCAAGTTTAAGATGGATTAAATACGGCAATCCTCCGAAGTTTATGTATTTTTTTAATGCATTAACTCCATTTTCTAATTTATGGAATTGTAAAAACTCCTTGTACGACAGGCTGTAAATCTTAATTTCGATATATCTGCCACTTAAATGGCCTGCTATATCGCCCGAAAGGAGCTGTGAATTGCTTCCGGTGCAATAGATGTCGTATTTACCTGTAGCCAGTAAACTCCTTAAAGATTTTTCAAAATTCAATATGTCTTGTACCTCGTCAATAAACAAATAATTTCTACCCGGCAAAGTTTGGGTTTGAACAAAATTGTTCAGTTCATCATGGTTGGTTATAAAATCGAAATCCGAAAGTTCCTTGTTTATATAAATTATATTGCTTCCGGGCTTATTATCAGCGATGTAATTTATTATCTGGTACATTATGTAGCTTTTCCCAACCCTTCTTTGACCAATAAAGACCTTAATAATATCCTTATCTATAAAAGGAACAATTTTTTGGAAATAAATATCCCGCTCAATATAATCTCTAATATATTTCCTGAAGTGATATTGATTTTCATTCGGCATAAATGACATTTTTTGCAAATATATAATAAAAATTACTTATATGTTACAAATTTTATATTTATTTGTAATTTATCATGTATAAATGACAAAATTAGAATTAAGGTCTCCTGTTGAATAACACCTCCCTTTCCCCAACCGACTCTTCCATGTTCCCTCAAACACAAACCTACCCTTCGAACTATGGAAGGTCTTGGCTTTGCTACAGAGTACATTTTATCATCCTGCCAGACCATCATTAATCACCCCTTCACCCTTTCGCCCCTTCACTCCCTCGCCCTTTCGCCAATTAACTAATTAACCGATTCAACAATTTTCCCTTATTCACTAATTCAACATTTTTTTTTATCTTTTTACTTGTTTATTAATATTTTATTATCTTTGTTGAACTTTAAATTAATCGAACCCCTGATGAAATTGATTAAAACATTGAAAATTACAAGGATACTTCTTTTCCTTATATTATCCCGTAATTTTGGAAATTATTTTTAACGCCATTTCTATTCTATAAATATATATTTATCAGAGTTTTTATTTAAAAATTATTTTGTTATTAAAATTCAATATATAAATCATTAGAAAACAATTAAAACAAATTATTTATTAACTTAAATTTTAATTCTTATGAAAATGAAAAAATTACTTATGTTTTTGTCAGTCATGCTGTTTACAGCAAGTTCGGCGTTTAGTCAATCAATCGATTTGACTATTGATTATTGGTATTCAGAAGGAGGATATACTGTCACAGGTGCAACAAATGGATTGATTGGAACCGGTGGTTGGACGGCAGCTTATCAAACGATAAACTTAGCTTTACCTGGAGCAGATACCTACACTGTTGATCTCACTGATGGTTATGGTGATGGTGGTGAATCATATGTTGTAAATGTTGGCACATTTACAGGAAGTGGTGATCTTTCTGGTAGTTGTACCGGCTCATTTGCTACATTCACATTCACATTAGCAACACCAACAGGACCAGGGCTCCCGACAAATCCAAACCCAACAGATGGTGCTACTGGCATAGCTGTTGATAATAATCCTGATATTTCATGGACAAATCCATCGAAAAAGGGTGCTCCAGATTATAATGAAGTATATTTCTCCACATCTCTAACTGATGTTCAAAATAAAGCTTTAGCCGCAAGGGTTCTGAATGGTTCTCCAAGTACAGTTTATTTAAGTTACAATCAAGCAAGTGATCTTTTAAATAATACCTGGTACTATTGGAGAGTATGTGAAACAGATGGCACCGGAACAACTGATGGTCCTGTTTGGAGTTTTAAAACTGTTTGTGCTACAATAACAACATTCCCTTCTTTAGAAGATTTTGAAACATTTTCAGTAGCAAATAATGCTACAGGTTATACAAACTGCTGGAGTACAAGCCCTTCAAATACAACTGCTCTTTTTCGCTGGAATGTTGACGCAGGTGGAACGACTTCATCAAATACAGGACCTACTGTTGACCATACCACAGGAACTGATGCAGGCATTTATCTTTTTACTGAAGCCTCAAGTGGTGTTACTGCCTCTGAAGCCTATGTTTATACTCCGTTATATGATTTTACAGCCTTAGCTTGTCCTATGATTGAGTTTTGGTACCACATGTATGGAGCGTCTATGGGAGAACTCCACCTTGATATAGATGCAGGTTCAGGTTGGGTAAATGATATTATGACACCTTTGATAGGGCAGCAACAATCAGCACAATTAGACCCCTGGCTGCAAAGAACGGTAAATCTTAGTGCTTACTCCGGACAAGTTGTTAAATTCAGATTTCGTAGTATTCGTGGTAGTAGTTGGGCTGGTGATATGGCTATTGATGATGTAAACGTTTACAATGTAACAACTCCAATATTCAGCATAACTCCTGCCGGCACAAAAGATTACGGAGAATATCCTTTAAATAATTATTCATCGGGATATTATAATCAAACATTTACAGTAGAGAATGTTGGTGCAGGAACATTAAATGTTTCAAGCACCAGTTTAACTGGTGGAGATGTAACTCAATTTACATTAACCGATGGCAACACTTATCCCGTTAGTTTAACAAGCGGACAAACAATGACATTTGATGTCAGCTTTACACCAAATTCAACAGGTGCAAAAACAACTACACTTCGAGTTGTTGCAGACGCCAAAGCAGACCACGATGTTACACTAATTGGTACGGCTTATGTAGCGCCGCCACGTAACCTTACAGGCACTGCCACTGCTACGCCGTCAGTTGATCTAACCTGGGATATACCTATACCCGAAGGTGAAGTAAAATATGATGACGGAAGCGCAGAGCAATGGTTCTGGGCGGCTGACCCATCTGCATTAACCCATATGTTTTATACAAAGTTTAATGCACCGGTAGCCGGTAATCTGAATTATGTTGCTGTTTATAACAGAAACAGTGCAGCCGGCAATAACTGGCATGCAATATATGTTTGCCCTGATGATGGTACTGGCAAACCCGATCTCGCAAATGCACATGAAACTTTTGCTACTCCGGCAGTTAATTCAACAACAGGTGAATGGAATTTATTACAGCTAAACACTCCAATAGCTATGGCATTAAATGATGTATTCTATATGGTTACCCAGTGGCCTGATGGTAATACTGATGGTCCTTATGTAGGAACAGATAATAATAATAGTTCAGGTAGATGCGCCTATTCATTTGATGGTGGTACAAATTGGACTGCTTTTGCTTCTAACTGGATTATGCGTGCATATATGAGTTCTCCCAAAGATTTTGTTATTGTAACTCCAAGCAAACCAATACCTGGTTCGGAAAATTTACCTGTTATAGCAATAAAAGGGAATGAAAAAAATCAGGAAAATGAAATTGCAAACAATGATTTAAGCTATCCTATTCCCGGGATGAATACATCTGAGGGTTCCAAAATATTACAAAGCTATACTGTACACCGCGGACTTGCTTCTGGTACATACACAACTACTTTTACTGGTATAATACCAACTTCATATACAGATGCCACCGTCTCAGGTTCCACTACATATTTTTATGCAGTAACTGCTGTTTATACTGATGGTACATCAGATTATTCTAATGAAGTACAGGTAATAACTCCTCCTGCAAATGATGAATGTTCCGGTGCAATAAGTCTTCCGGTGAATTATACCTGTACTTATACAACAGGCTCAAATGTTGGGGCAACAGATTCCGGTGAAACTCCCACTTGTGCATCTTACAATGGCGGAGATGTTTGGTTCAGCGCTGTTGTACCTGCTACCGGATATTTGGTAGTTGAATGTGCTGTTAACGGTGGCTTTACTGATGGCGGCATGTCAGCCTGGTCAGGAACTTGCGCAAGTTTGACCGAATACGAATGTGATGATGATGACGGACCGGGACTAATGCCATTAATTGAGATCAATGATATGGGATTAGCCGGAGAAACTCTCTATTTCAGCGTTTGGGAATATGGAAATAATGTATTTGGCCCGTTTGATATCTGTGCTCATACTATACCTACTGCTGCAACATGGAATGGCAGTGCAAAGAGCAACGACTGGCACAATGCAGGCAACTGGGATACTGGAATTCCCGGACCTTTTACTGATGTTACTATTCCAGCCGGACTTACAACATATCCAACTATTAGCGCTTCGGCTGCATGTAATGATATAACAATTGAAGCTAATGCTTCAGGTTATGCTACACTGCTTGATAACGGATATCTTACAGTTAACGGAACAGCTTATGTTGAGAGCTATATTTCGGCAGGTCTATGGCACTTTGTCGGCTCACCTGTTACCGGAGCAACAGCCGATGTATTCCATCTCGCAGCCGGACAACCGGATGTTTATTTGCAAAGTTTTGATGAGCCAACAAATACATATAGTGATGTAGTACCGGTTACTACACTGTTAAATCCAATGGAAGGTTATGCTGCCTGGGTTGTTGGCACGGGTTGGACATTCACATATCCCGGTACATTAAATACAGAAACGTTTGGTTCTGCTGATAATATGACAAGGTCAGGAGCAGGTGATAATTTCGGGAATAATTTAGTTTCAAATCCATATTGTTCTGGAATTGACTGGGATGCAGCTTCCGGCTGGGATAAAACAAATATGATGAATGCTTTTTACATTGAAGATAATGGAGGTTGGGCAACCTATATATTAGGTGTTGGTATTGGTACAG
>JADHVR010000118.1 GCA_016783885.1 Bacteroidales bacterium | reverse complement strand
CAAGCGAATCAACCGTTTCGGTATTCTGGCAGATGCCTGTTTTAATAATAAAAAAAACTATTATACTGAAAAGTATAAACTTTACGACCCACGTTTTCATTATGAATTCACGAATTTTTTTCAAATATTGAAATTATCCCATCAAATTCTTTATCCGATTTGAATGGAATAACGATACTTCCTTTACCTTTATTATTTCTCCGTATTTCTACTTCAGTGTCAAAATGAACAGACAGACTGTTTCGGATTGTTGCATATTTTTCAGGAAGAGGTTTTAATGTTGTTTGCGAAGTAGATTTTTTATGCCCGTTAGTTTCCTGTACTATACGTTCTACCTGCCTTACCGAAAGGTTCTTTGCAATTATCTTTTTTAATATTTTTAATTGAGTCTCTTCATTTTCAAGGCTTATCAGTGCCCTTGCGTGTCCCATTGAAATTTTATCATCTTTCATGGCAACCTGTATTTGAGGAGGTAGCTTTAACAACCTGATGTAATTGGTAATGGTGGTTCGGTCTTTACCAATTCGTTCACTGAGTTTTTCCTGTGTGATATTACATTCTTCAATCAATCGTTGATAACTTATGGCTATATCAAGCGAATTCAGATCTTCGCGATGTATGTTTTCGATGAGTGCCATTTCGAGCATCTGCTGGTCATTTGCCACCCGTATGAATGTTGGAATGTCTTTCACTCCTGCAAGCAAAGCAGCCCTGTATCTTCTTTCGCCGCAAATTAGCTGGTACTTATCGTATCCTAATTTCCTGACGGTTACCGGCTGAATAATTCCTTGTTCCCTGATTGATATTGCAAGTTCTTTTAACGATTCGTTTTCAATATTATTCCTGGGCTGGAATGGGTTGGCTTCGATTTTCCCCAGCGGAATATTAGCAATAGCTCCTACCACATAGTTGCCTGATATATCGCTCGATGTAATATCGGTTTCCGGGCTTTCGAGTATGGCGCTTAATCCTCTTCCCAGGGCAGATTTTTTAGCTTTCATGTATGATGTTGATTTGTTTATCTGATTCTTTGATACTTGTCATTCCGTTTTTCTGGAGTATCTCACGGGCTAAATTCAGGTAGTTAATTGCACCGGTGCTGTCGGCATCGTGCATGATTATGGTTTCTCCATGGCTGGGAGCTTCTCCTAACCTTGTATTCCGGTGAATAATAGTTTCAAATACCATCTGCTGGAAGTGCATCTTTACTTCCCCGACCACCTGTTTAGCCAACCTAAGCCTTTGATCGAACATGGTGAGTAAGATACCTTCGATATCAAGGTCCTGATTTAAACGGGCCTGTACAATTTTGATGGTATTAAGCAGTTTTCCTAATCCCTCAAGGGCAAAATATTCGCATTGAACAGGGATCATAACCGAGTCGGCTGCTGTGAGGGCATTTATCGTAATAAGTCCGAGAGAGGGTGAACAATCGATGATAACAAAATCGTAATTATCTTTTACTTTGTTTATTACCTTTCGCATCATTTTTTCACGATTAGGCAGGTTGATTATCTCGATTTCGGCGCCAACAAGGTCGATGTGAGCCGGGATAAGATCAAGGTTAGGAGTATCGGTATTTAAAATGATATTGCCGGGTTCAACTTCATCTATAATACATTCGTAAATACTTGTAGTGATATTCCTGGGATCAAAACCGACTCCGGAGGTGGCATTAGCCTGCGGATCGGCATCAATGATCAGGGTTTTGTGTTCCAAAACGGCAAAGCTGCCGGCAAGATTAATTGCGGTGGTGGTTTTACCTACTCCGCCTTTTTGATTTGCAATAGCAATGACTTTTCCCATGTTTATTATAATTAGGAAAGTTGTTTTTAAATGAGTAATTACAAAAGTACAATATTAACCTCCATTTGGGGTAAAGAAAATATTAACAATTACAGGCATTCTGTTAATATCTTGGTGAGAAATATAAATAAAAATCAAGAAAATAAAGGCTGTTCATCTTCATGAATAGCCCGATATTCTTATGTGCTTTGTTTTTATTCTTTGGTTTCTTCTTCCGAGGTTTCAGTAGTTTCAGTATCTTCTGTAACTTCAGTGGCTTCTGTAACTTCAGTGGCTTCCGTAACTTCAGTGGCTTCTGTAACTTCAGTGGCTTCTGTAGCTTCGGTTTCCGATCCCAAATCTTCAAACTCAACGTCAGTATGCGATTTTTTAACAGGTGCCGGCTTTACTTCTTCTTCCGGTTCTTCAGGAGCTTTTCCTGTTTGTATAAACTCGATAGCGGCGTTCAGTCCAACGGCAAACTTTTCAAAATCTTCCTTGTAAAGGAATAATTTGTGCTTTTCGTAATAAAACTTACCCTGGTCGTTGTTAAACCTTCTTTTACTCTCTGTAATGGTAAGATAATACTCGCCCGATCTGGTTGATTTTACATCAAAGAAATATGTTCTCTTCCCGGCTCTTACAGTTCTCGAAAAGATCTCTTCTCTTACATATCCTTGTTCTTTTCCTTTTTCTTTATTTTCTGACTCTTCCATGCTTATTCCGATTGTTTGTTTTTAAATTCATTCGCAAATATATATAAATAATAATATCAAACGAAAAAAATTAAAAATTTATGTTAAAAGTCTTAATTTTGAAAAATTATATTAATCCTTAAATAAAATTATTATGAAAAAAATCACTTTGCTTTTTTTAACCGGTGCTTTTACTGTTGTTTCAGTAATGGCACAAAACGGACAATTAACACGTACTATAACTCAGGATAAAGTCGCTATTACTGTTGAACTTAAAAACCAGAATACTAATAAGATATTACCAAACTGGGAGCAGGATTTTGAAGGTCTAAATGATTTTTCCTTAAACTTCGATCCCTGGACAGTAAATGATGTGGATAGTGGGGCTACTTATAGTATCGAAGGCTATTCTTTTCCTAACTCAGGAAACCCTATGGCTTTTATCGTTTTTAACCCGGCAAATACTACTCCTCCGCTTGGAAATGACCCGGCATTACAGCCTCATGGAGGAGATAAATTCGGGGCGTGTTTTTCATCAATGCCTCCAAATACAAATGATGACTGGCTAATTTCTCCTCAAATAACTTTGGATTCAAATTTTTGTATTTCATTTTGGGTGAAATCATATACTGATCAATATGGTTTGGAAAAATATAAAGTAGCTGTTTCAACTACAACAAATGAACCTGATTCTTTTACGGTAATATCGGGTTCTAATCCTTTACTGGCTCCGGCTGACGCCTGGGAAAAAGTTGAATTTAACCTTTCTGACTATGACAATGACACTGTCTTCGTTGCTATTAATTGTGTTTCGGAAGATGCTTTTATTTTTATGGTGGATGATATTATTATTGAAACTGAAACCGGAATATCAGAAAACAGTGAGATATCAGTAAGAATATATCCTAATCCGGCGTCGGATTACCTGAAGGTTGAGGCTGATAAAAAGATATCCGAATTAATACTGATCAGTTCGACCGGGCAAATAGTAAAAAGCGAATATTTTAACAACAGATCAGTTACCATGAATGTTTCCGGTATGCAAAAAAGTATTTATGTTCTTCAGATAAGAACGAAGGAAAGTGTTGCATTTCGCAAAATACAGATAAGGTAAATTGATTTTTTTAGAATAATAAATCATTCATTTATCTTTTTTAATTTTGCCAAAAATCCAGATTTGAAACAATTTGTCGATAAACCGGTATTTAAGCTAATAGCTGAGGCGGCTGATGAGATGAACGTAGCTGTTTACGTTATTGGTGGTTATGTTCGCGATGTAATAATGAACAGGGATTGTGTTGATATTGATATTGTAGCGGTTGGAAGCGGAATTGAACTTGCAAAAAAATTTGCAAAAAAGATTGGTCCGGAGACAAGGGTTAATGTATTTAAGAATTTTGGTACTGCCATGGTAAGATACGATGGTTTGCTACAATGGCAAATCGAATTTGTGGGCGCCCGGAAAGAATCGTACCGGAAAAACTCAAGAAAACCGGTCGTGGAGGATGGAACCCTCGAAGACGACCAAAATCGGCGTGATTTTACTATAAATGCTATGGCGGTCAGTTTGCAGAAAAATGATTTCGGAAAATTGATTGACCCGTTTGGCGGCTTGAATGATATAAAACGAAAGATAATCCGCACTCCTCTCGACCCGGATATTACATTTTCTGACGATCCTTTGCGAATGATGCGCGCCATCAGATTTGCAACTCAACTGGGTTTTGATATTGAGGAAAAAACGTTTGAGGCAATCGGCAGGAATGTTGAAAGGATAAAAATTGTTTCAAAGGAAAGGATCACTGACGAACTTAATAAAATTATTCTTGCCGAAAAGCCATCTTATGGTTTTAAATTGCTTGATTTAAGCGGTCTTTTAAAATTTATTTTTCCTCCTCAGTTTCAGGAACTGAAAGGAACGGAGATGATTGACGGAAAAGGGCATAAGGATAATTTTTCGCATACTTTAAAAGTGCTTGATAATATTTCGGAGAAAACAGATAATTTGTGGTTAAGATGGGCAGCTTTGTTGCATGACATAGCAAAACCTGTTACTAAAAAGTTTGATCCTCAAACAGGCTGGACATTTCATAGCCATGAATTTATTGGCGCTAAAATGGTTCCTTCTATATTCAGGATGTTAAAATTACCTCTCCATGAAAAAATGAAATATGTGCAAAAGCTTGTATTGCTGCATTTACGCCCTATTATACTTGCCGAAAGCCATGTTACGGATTCTGCTATTCGTCGCCTGCTGTTTGACGCAGGTGGCGATATTGATGATTTGATGTTGCTGTGCGAAGCGGATATCACTTCAAAAAACAAACATAAAGTTAGAAAGTTCCTTGAAAATTTTAAGCTGGTACGACAAAAACTTATTGACATTGAAAAAAAAGACAACTTAAGAAACTGGCAGCCGCCGATTTCGGGAGAGGTGATTATGAAAGCCTTTGATTTAAAACCAGGAAAGGTTATAGGCGAAATTAAAACTGCCATCCGCGAAGCTATTATAAATGGTCATATTAAAAATGATTATGAAGATGCTCATCGGTTTATGCTAAAAAAAGGAGAAGAATTGGGATTGAAACCAACCGAAAAATAAAATAAATTAAAAAAAATTTGTTTTTCACAATTTTTATTTTATTATCTTTATACAAAATTATCTTACTGTTTTTTAACTATGCATATCTACAAATTCAGATTGTTGACAGATATTGATGATGAATTTATTCGTGATATTGAAATTCAGGCAAATCAAACTTTTGAGGATTTCCATAACATGATATCCAAATGTGTTAATTTAAATGGAAAAGAACTTGCTTCATTCCATATTTGCGATCAGAAATGGAATAAGTTTAAGGAAATAACTTTGATAGATATGCAGATAGAAGAAGGATCGGAAAAAGAAAGCAAGCCAATTGAAGAAACCTTCTGTATGAAAAATTCATTAATAAAGGATTTTATCGAAGAACCCCACCAGCGTCTGTTGTATGAATATGATTTCTTTAATATGAACACTTTTTTTATCGAATTACAGAACGTACACAAACAAAAGGATAATGAATCTTACCCAAGATGCACCTTTAGTAAAGGTGAATTATTGCCGGATACAATAAACGAACCTACTGAAAAAAATGAAGATGAACTTAAAAAACAGCTTTTGAAGGAATTTAACGATTTACTCGATGATACGTATGATTATAAAGGCGACAGCGATGACAACACATTCTGATTGACCATTGAAAAATAAACTTCTCGTTATATTAGGGCCCACAGCTATTGGAAAAACCAAACTCGCTATTGATATAGCCAAAACATTTGATGCAGAGATTATTTCTGCCGATTCAAGGCAGTTTTATAAAGAATTGAAAATCGGTGTGGCAGCGCCAACAGATGAAGAACTTAAAGTCGTTAAACATCATTTTGTAGGCAACCTTTCAATTAATGAATACTATAATGTCTCTAAATTTGAAAATGAAGTGTTGGAATTTTTAAACGGCTATTTTCAGAACAAAAGATATGCTGTTATGGCAAGCGGTTCAGGACTATATATTGATGCCGTATGCAAAGGTATTGATGAACTGCCCGATCCTGATGATAACCTAAGAAGGCAATTAAAAAAAACTCTAAAAAATAATGGATTAGAATCATTACTTAAGCAATTAGAACAACTAGACCCGGAATATTATAAAATTGTTGATCTGAACAACCCCAACAGGATCATGCGGGCGTTGGAGGTTTGTCTGAAAACCGGGAAAACTTATACTTCTCTCAGGAATAACAAACCAAAAAAAAGAGATTTTGAAATAATAAAAATCGGTTTAAACAGACCACGGGAAGAATTGTTTGAAATTATAGAAAACCGTGTTGATAAAATGATTGAACAAGGTTTGCCTGATGAAGTAAAAGGCTTATGGAAATATAAAAACCTTAACGCACTGAACACAGTAGGATACAAAGAGATTTTCGATTATTTTGATGGTAATTGCACTCATGACCAGGCAATTGAAAAAATTAAAACCAACACACGCAGATATGCCAAGCGGCAACTGACGTGGTTTAAAAAAGATAAGTCCATTCACTGGTTCCATCCGGATGAAAAAGAAAAGATTGTTGAGTTTGTAAAAAACAGTTTATAAGTTTATAAGTTAGATGGTTATTTGATCATAAAGACCTTAAAAGAAGGGCATAAAAATGTAACAACCCTATTTACCTTATACCCATATTACCCATATTAACTAATTCTTAAAAATAATTCTCCCCAAAGTATGTATTTAAGTCCTCCAGTTTATTTACTTTTGCATTTACAAAAAGCGGTAGTAGCTCAGTTGGTAGAGCATCCCGACTAACAGTCGGGAGGGTCGTGGGTTCGAGTCCGGGTTTTTTCTTATATCGACGAAATAGAGTGATAGTGGCTATTCAGAAAATGAGAATAATGTACCTCCTATAATTACGGTTTAGAATGTAAATCTTATTGTTATTTGCTTTCGGATTAACAACCTCAAATTTTACCCTAAAATCCGAAAGAATTATATGATAGTTGAATTGATAAAAAAATTATATTAAAAATTTATTTACTTTTGTATTAATAAAATGCGGTAGTAGCTCAGTTGGTAGAGCATCAGCTTCCCAAGCTGAGGGTCGTGGGTTCGAATCCCATTTACCGCTCCAACATGAAATTTGGCTTACTTAATAGGTAAGCCTTTTTTGTTGATTAGCTCAGTTGATAGAGCATCCCGACTTTCAAATCGGGAGGGTCGTGGGTTCGAATCCCATTTACCGCTCCAACATGAAATTTGGCTTACTTAACAGGTAAGCCTTTTTTGTTGATTATACATCAAACGGGGTAAATCCATCCATACGGATACATACGTACTAACTTCGTGTCGTTTGCTTCGCTTCATATGACTGTAAGGAATCCGTATGGACGGACAAGTTTTGTACATTTTGATTTGTTTCTTTTTTCCGAAACCCGAGAACTATCGGGTTCGGGATTGTCCCGTTAGGGACTATATATTTATAAAAAAAATGATCACAATAGTTGACAAGTCCCGTTAGGGACGATATATTATTGAATGTCTTTTAAAATATACCGCTCATCCTTCGGTCGCCATAGGCTTGCCGAAGGCGATGCATAATCAACATAAAATATATGTATTAGACATGTTCTTTTTATATTACGTCCCTAACGGGACTAAAAAATGTAATGATTTATTCCGTTTTTAGTATAGTTCAGTTGATAGAGCACGTGGGTTCGAGTCCCATTTACCGCTCAAAAAAACCTGCAAGGTTGATCCAAATCGTGGCGTTTGAGGAAGTGTATGATTTTTTCGACCTATCAGGTCACAGCCCGTCAGGCTATTATCGACCTGATAGGTCTTTATCAACATTTTTATAGTATTACCTGATAAGGAATATTTTTTTGCTTTGTTCTGATACACTAAAATTATTTTCCGCTTCCAGACTGTAAATATAAAAACCGGAATTTAAATCTCCCCCGGAACTGTCCTTACCATCCCAAATAACAGAATACTCCCCTGCTTTTTGTTCGGCATCCACGAGGATTGTGATCTCTTCTCCAAGAATATTGTAAATTTTAAGCGAAACTTTACTGTTTATTGGTAATTGATAACTTATAACTGTTTGTGAACTAAATGGATTAGGGTAGTTTTGATGTAAAACATATTTACCTGAAATTTTTACTCCGATTTCCCTTTTATCTGCAGAGGTCATAGTAGAGTCCATCTGAACGTCCAACTGAGTCAGGTATCCCGGATTGACCTGAACGTTATTAACAGTTACTGTTTCATATCCTTCTTTTGAGATTTCGATAGAGTAAGTTCCCGGCAACAGCAGCCTGAAGTATCTGCCATAAAGTTCATCGCTTGTTCTTGGAGTTAAAACGGGATCAAATATTTCGAGGACCTTGACCGTAGCTAAAAGCGGTTCGCCCGTAAAAGCATCGGTGATATGACCCGTTAAGCCAGGTCCGAAAACTCTGTCAAGTAAGTACAATGCCCCTGCAACATTATCCTGTGCTATTTGAATTCCATCCGGTCCGGGCGGAATAAATTCAGGTGCAGTTTCGACGGTGTATTCAAGTGAACCAGCCACCACATACATCCAGCAGCGGCTAAAACCATTAGTACAATTAGAAGAGGTTGGTTCGTAACTTCCACCGCTTGAAAATAAAGGTATTCTGGAGGCAATGCTATCGGCTATATCAATAATAAGTTGCTGGTCTGGTGCCGGAGGCACATCACTCCACGAATAGATTACAATTTCACCATGAGAGTGATAACTGATAGAAAGAACAAATTTTTGGGATAAAGCCAGATCCCGCTTTGCCTGTGCTTCTTTTTCAGAAAATGGTGCAGGGCCGCGGTATGTCCAGCTTGATGGATCGCCGCTTCCCCCAATAGCCCAGTTATAATCGTAGTTTCTGTTTATATCAACTCCGTCATAATCCGGATCAAAAGTTCCGTTTTCGTTATTATCTCGTTGGTTTTTTCGCCACCACGGATTAGCTAAATTTTCTTCAACGACATATTTCCAACCATCCGGGTTTAGTAAAGGAATAATCCATATTTCAATGTTAT
>JADHVR010000041.1 GCA_016783885.1 Bacteroidales bacterium | reverse complement strand
ACTGTCGTAAGCATTAGGAATGGTATATGAAAAAGATCATATACAACTTTATCTACTGATATTCCACATCGTTTTTGTATATTTGCATTGCGTAACAAACTATTTATTTTTAGTTCTTTGAATACTTTTGCGATTGTTGTATCAAACATGAATAGTTCTTTCTTCATGTAAATATTTATTGTTGAATTTTTAAGTGAGAAATGTTAGTTATTAGAAAAATGAAAATAAAAAAATTTTTTTACCTGGTATTTGTTCCTGTTATTGCAATTGCAATACTCTCTTGTGCCGAAGAAGATAATGATGATCTTATAGATGACAGGGATAAATTCTTAGGCACATGGAATGTAAATGAGACCTGCACACGCGATTCATACTCAGTTGAAATAGTAAAAGACCCGTCGAATAGCAGCCAGGTTATTATAGAGAATTTTTGGCTTATTGGTTACCATGAAAAAGCACCTTATGCCATCGTTGCAGGAAATAATATCACTATTCCTAAACAGCAAATGTGTAACAACGGGGCAAACGAAGTAAGCGGTGGCGGAACCCTTAGTAAAAATAAAATCAGTTGGAATTATACTGTTAATGACGGGGCTGATTTATATACTTGTAGTGCGACTTATGAGAAACCATAATTATTCCCTATCAACTTCGCTTTTCATTATACTGAGCTTAGTAATAACATCGGCATAGATATCGTCCATGACCTCAAAATCATGTTGATAATATTTAAAGCTTTTTTCGAATCTCTCTCTTGTTATATTATGTTTTTCCATAATAGAATTGTACAGATAATATTTTTGGTTCTGTACCTTTTTCCCGCCTTTTTTTTGTTCTGATGCCATAACAGCATCAAAAATGTGCATGTCCACAATAATATCAACCATTTCTTCCCTGGCAATTAAATCGTCAGGAGGTTTGATTTTATCCTCTACCTTTTTAGTGCAACTTGCCAGGGAGAAAAATAATAAAAAAGTTAATGATATAATAAATACCGTTTTCACTTCTCAGGCGAATATTTTATTTTATATTCACGGTTTAATCCGTCAATAATCTGCTGGGTAATATCGAAAGTGTCTTTTGCAAGCAGAATATTCCCTGCGGCATTATAACTTAAAATATAGTCGAAATTGTATATTTTGTTTACCCTGTCAAGATAATTTCTGACACTGTCTAACAAAACAACATTCATTTCAATTTCCTTTTTTGCAAGCTCTGTAGCGTATTTATCCTGTAATTCATATAGTTCCTGCTGTTTCATCATCAACTGTTCATATATCTGCTGAGCGTTTTCTTGCGAGATGGATTGCTTCTCAACCTGTTCCTGAAAATAAGCAGCATCTGCTTCAAGAGCATTTTGCTTTGCAATAAAGCTTGCATCTTTTTTTTGTTGTTCTCTTTCCAATTGGCCGGTAAGTTTATTTACCAATTCATACTTCTCAAGAACTAAATCAGAATTCACAAAAGCTATGGAACCCGAGCCGGAAGATACAGCAGGAACATACTGAACTTGAGTATCTCCTTCGGGTTTTTCTTTTTTAGTAAAAAAAAGCACATAAAGCACGATTAACCCGATAAGAATAATTACATTGAGAATCAAACCCAAATTTCCTGCTTTGTTGTTTTTGTTTTCAATTTCTTCAGTCATAATAAAAATTAGTTATTAGTTATTAAGTCATTCATTGTCATTGGTGGTCATTAATAGTCATTCGCTTCGCTGTTATTCAATGGTAATTCAATAGAAATTAAAATATTATAATATGCTACTTTGAACTTTTTACCCATACGGGTTTGCTGCGCTTCACTTTTTACTTTTATCTTAATTCCCTACTTCCGACATAAATTTTATGCGCATAAGCCGAACCTCTTGTTCATTGAATTCATCTTCTCCCAATTCTTCCAATGCTTCTTCAATAGAATCAGTTTCGGCTTCACTAAAGTATTCATAAATTTCATCCTGGTGATATTCATCAACATATTCGTTAATGTAATAGTTGATATCAACTTTAGTACCCGAGGATACTATTCTTTCAATTTCGGTTAATAGCTTGCCCACTGTTAAATTTTTGGTAAAAGCAATATCCTCAAGGGCTAATTTCCTGTCGATACTTTGAATTATGTAAACCTTGAGACCTGATTTGTTTATAACAGACTTAACAACCATGTCGTTAGGTCTTATAATTTCATTCTCTTCAACATATTGGCTAATAAATTCAAGGAAAGGTTTGCCATATTTTTTTGCTTTACCAGAACCAACTCCTGTAATTTGTAACAACTCTTCTTCTTTTATCGGATACTGAATTGACATATCTTCGAGAGATGTGTCCTGGAAAATTACAAAAGGTGGCAAATTTTCCTTACGGGAAATATCTTTTCGTAAATCTTTTAATAATGCAAAAAGAACATGGTCGGTTGTGCTTGTTTTTGCTGCTCCGATACCAAAGAAATCATCATCTTCATCAGGACTCTCATAATCATGGTCTTTCGTAATCATTATTGAGTATGGCTTCTCAAGGAAATCTTCACCTTGTTTTGTAATTTTTAAAAGACCATAGTTCTCAATATCCTTTACAAGCAAATTTCTGATAAGAGATTGACGAATAACGGCATTCCAGAATTTATCATCATAATCCATTCCCCTTCCGAACGATTTAAGTTTATTATGTTTAAATGATTTAATTGTTGCCGTATTCTTACCAACTAAGATATTGATTAAGTGATTTGACTTAAAAAGCTGTTTCACTTCAAGAACTGCATTTAAAACAATTATTACATAATCCTGTCCTTCAAATTTTTCTTTAGGATGCAAACAATTATCGCAAGCGCCGCAACTATCGTTACCATATTCTTCGCCGAAGTAATGAAGCAACTGCCTGTGACGACAAACTGATGACTCGGCATAAGACACGGTTTCCTGTAAAAGCTGTTTGGCTATTTCCTGTTCAGCCACAGGTTTACCCTTCATAAATTTTTCCAGTTTCTGGATATCATCATAGCTATAAAAAGTAATACAATTTCCTTCGCCATCATCTCTGCCAGCCCTGCCGGTTTCCTGGTAATATCCCTCAATACTTTTTGGAATGTCGTGATGAATAACAAACCGTATATCGGGTTTATCTATACCCATCCCAAATGCAATGGTTGCAACAATAATTTCTACATCCTCCATCAGGAATTTATCCTGGTTTGTTCGCCGGGTTAATGCATCCAATCCTGCATGATAAGGCAAAGCCCTTATCCCGTTTACAACAAAAGTTTCGGCAAGCTCTTCTACTTTTTTCCTGCTTAAGCAATATACAATACCTGATTTATTCGGATGTTTCTTTATATATTTAATAATATCCTTAATTACATTTTTTGTTTTAGGTCTGATTTCATAGTACATGTTAGGCCTGTCAAACGATGATTTAAAAACCTCTGCGTCAAGGATATTTAGATTTTTTTGGATATCTTGCTGAACTTTAAGTGTAGCCGTAGCAGTTAAAGCCATTATGGGCACACCCTGTCCGATTGATTCGATAATTGGTCGAATATTCCGGTATTCGGGTCTGAAATCATGACCCCATTCTGAAATACAATGCGCTTCATCAACTGCGTAAAGCGCAATATTAATATTTCTGAGAAAATCAATATTTTCCTCTTTTGTAAGGGATTCCGGTGCAACATATAATAATTTAGTCTTGCCTGATAAAAGATCATCTTTCACCTGACTGATTTCAATTTTTGACAACGATGAATTTAAAACATGCGCTATGCCTTGTTCTGCACCGAAATTTCTAATTGCATCAACCTGGTTTTTCATCAAAGCGATTAAGGGAGAAATAATAATTGAAGTCCCTTTATTAATGATTGCCGGTAATTGGTAGCACATCGATTTTCCACCTCCTGTCGGCATAATAACAAATGTGTTTTTCCCCACCAGTACACTTTTGATTATCGCTTCCTGGTTGCCTTTAAAACTGTCGAAACCGAATATTTTTTTTAATAATTCGTGTAGTGAATGATTATTTGCTTTTACCATCGCCTCCTACATCAATTTAGTTAAAATGCGAATATTTTTCTTTTGCTAAGTTATAAAAAAGAAAATTAAATATAATAACCTGAAATTTATACCGATGCGGAATAGGTATGCCACTTGGCTGATAAACCTGTTACTTCCGAACCTGCCTTTGCCGAAACGACTATGGGCAGGCAGGTATAACTGAAACTAAATAGCTTCCCGCCTAAGCAGTATTATTAAGATTCAATATATTTTATCCTCATATACAAATTTATAGAAAAATTTATTTTAAATACAAAATTTTTTATAAATATTTTTTTTAAAACCCCAATTCGTTTATTGTTTGTATTTTTGTTAAACCCTTCTGTACAGACGAATTTGCAAATTCAAATTAAAATAAAACAAAATTGAAATCAATAAAACAAATAAATCAAATAGCCCAAAGGACTATAAATAACGAACTTAATGCCATTAAAAACCTTAAATCACAGATAACCGATGACTTTGCGAAAGCAGTTATACTTATCTATGAGTCGACAGGCAGAGTCATTATTACCGGGATTGGTAAAAGTGCAAATATAGCAACAAAAATTGTTGCAACATTAAATTCAACCGGAATTCCATCTATTTTCATGCATGCTGCTGATGCTATTCATGGTGACCTGGGAACCATTCGAAAAGATGATGTAATAATATGTATTTCTAACAGCGGTAATACATCTGAAATAAAGATATTGGTTCCGTTAATAAAAATCAGGGGTAATAAAGTCATTGCTTTTACCGGCAATCTGGATTCTTTTTTATCAAAACAAGCAGACTATGTGATTAACACAACTGTATCTATGGAAGCCTGCCCCAACAATCTTGTTCCAACTTCAAGTACCACTGCTCAACTTGTTATGGGAGATGCTTTGGCTGTTGCCCTTTTAGAATGCAGGGGCTTTACGGTAAACGATTTTGCTAAGTACCACCCGGGAGGCGCTATAGGAAAGAAACTCTATCTTAAGGTGGCTGATCTCTATATTAATAATGCTGTGCCATTGGTAAATGTAAATGATGATATTAAATCGACAATCGTGGAAATTTCTTCCAAAAGATTAGGCGCTACTGCGGTTCTGGATAATGGGAAACTTGTTGGCATTATCACTGATGGTGACCTGAGGCGTATGTTAGAGAAAAGTTCTTCAATAGAAAATATTAATGCGGGTGATATTATGACGCCAAATCCTAAAACTCTGGATAAAAATATACTTGTAATCGACGCATTGACCATTATGCGAAAAAATAACATAACCCAGATACTTGTTTTGGATGGCACTAAATATGTTGGAGTAATACATCTGCACGATATTCTGAGAGAAGGCATTTTATGATGTTCAACTGAATTTTAATATTTTAGAATTATAATTTTCTGTTTTTTTTTCGTTAGAGTTGTACAAAAACATATATCCGGTTTTGAAGATGTATATGAAAAATGTAAAAAAAGGTTTATCGGATAATAAAACTTATGCAAATTAATAAAGAAATAAAGCATTATATTATTTTCTTCTTATTGCTTTGCATATCCTTCCATGCTTTAGCCCAGGTAACAAAAATTATGGGAAAAGTAACTGATGCCGAAACTAAAGAACCTGTTCGCTTTGCCAATGTTTTTTTTAAAGGCACTACAATAGGTGTAACATCTGATTTTGACGGAAATTTTTCGATAGAAACCCACACTCCGTCCGACACACTTGTTGCCTCTTATATCGGGTATAAAACTCAGTTATTAAAAGTATATAAAAACCGATTCCAGGAAATCAATTTTGAGTTACAACCAAGTAATATTGACCTTCCTGAAGTAGTTATTCTTGCCGGGGAAAATCCGGCTGATATACTGCTTCGAAAAATTATTGCAAATAAAAGCAGGAATAGTAAGAAAGAATTTGAAGCATATCAATATGAGGTTTATAATAAGATAGAAATCGATGCCAATAACCTGACTGAGAAGTTTAAGAACAGAAGAATTATGAAACCTTTTCAGTTTATTTATGATTATGTTGATACTTCAACCATTAATGGTAAAACCTATTTGCCTATATTTTTATCCGAATCATTATCTGATTATTATTTCAGGAAAAACCCCAAAGCCGAAAAGGAAGTTATTAAAGCGGCTAAAGTTTCAGGAATTGAAAATGAAAGTATTTTACAGTTCCTGGGAGATATGTTTCAGCATTATGATTTTTATGATAACTATATCTCTATTTTTCAAAAGAATTTCGTTAGCCCTGTGGCTAATTTCGGATTGAATTATTATAAATATTATCTTATCGACAGTACATTTTTCGAAAACAAATGGTGCTATAAAATCACCTTTAAACCCAAAAGGAAACAGGAATTAACTTTTACCGGGCATTTCTGGGTTCATGATACAACTTATGCTATTAAATCGTTTGAGTTAAAAATAGCTGAAGATGCTAATATCAATTATATCAACGATTTGGTTCTTATCAGGGAGTTTGACCTTATTGACGGGGAATATTGGATGGTTACCAAAGACCAGGGTATTGGCGATTTTAACATTTTCGAAGATACCAAAACTTATTTAGGATTCTTCGGAAAAAAAACAACCACATATAACAAATTTGTATTTAATCAGATAAAGGACAAGAAATTTTATTCCTTGCCGGTTAATATTGTTGTAGAGGATAAAGCATATCAAAAAGATGAGGAATACTGGAAACAGCACCGGCACGACTCTCTTTCAAAAGATGAAAAGACCATTTATCTCATGGTAGATACACTGACTAATTTACCTGCATTTAAAACATGGGTTGATATTGTTCAAACATTAGTTACCGGATATTATAAAATGAATAAAGTTGAGATAGGTCCATATATGTCGCTGCTAAGTTTCAATGCCATAGAAGGAGCAAGGTTCAGGATTGGGGGAAGAACAACCGGTAAATTTAATGAACAAATCCGACTTGAAGGACACATTGCGTATGGAACATTAGATAAGAAATTTAAATATGGTGTAGGGTTTTTATATTTACCCGGTAAAAATCCACGCAGGGCTATTGGAGGGAAATACAAATACGACATTGAACAACTTGGGAGCAGCCCTAATGCTTTACGTGAAGACTATTTCCTTGCAGCTCTGTTCAGGAGAAATCCGGCTAATAAACTATCTATGACCAGAGAGTATAATTTCTATTATGAGCATGAGTGGTTCAATGGTTTCATAAATAAAATTAACCTGCTCCATAAAATTATTATTCCTGTTGGCGATGAAAAGATAGAGATATACGATGACCATGGCGATATTGTTGTGAAAGAAACTATTACGACTTCCGAAATTTGTCTCGATTCGCGGTTTGCATTCAATGAAAAATTTATATTAGGCGATTTTGAAAGGATGAGTGTTGGAACAAAATATCCCATCTTTGCCGTACAATACGGCTATGGCATTCCTGGTTTCTTTGGAAGCGAATATGAATATCATAAGCTCAGAATAGGGATGCGTCACTGGTTTAACGTGTTAAATATCGGGTGGTCGAAATACATCATAGAAACCGGAAAAATATGGGGGACCTTACCATTTCCATTACTCCGGTTGCATCCGGGTAACGAAACATTCATCTTTGACGAATATGCGTATAACCTGATGAATTATTTTGAATTTGTCAGCGATCAGTATGTAAGTTTATATTATACACATCATTTTGACGGATTTTTTCTGAACAGGATACCGCTTATGCGTAAACTAAAATGGCGTGAAGTGGGTTATGTAAAGGGGGTAATAGGAACGTTAAGCGAAAAAAATAAAAGTTACAATAAGCTTATGGATATAACGCATACATTAGAACAACCTTATATAGAAGCGGGAGTCGGCATAGAAAATATTTTTAAGATCATCAGGGTTGACGGCATCTGGAGATTATCACACCTGAATGACGAACATATAAATAAATTTGCCCTTTTTGTTTCCTTATATTTTACTTTTTAAAAAGTTAGCCATATCAAATCCTGAAATTTCGGGAAAGGGTAGGTTTATTATTTATATCTTTGGCAGAATCTAATTAAAATTATGATACTTCGAACTGAAAATCTTATAAAAAAATACAGGCAAAGAACTGTTGTGGATAAAGTTACGCTTGATGTTAAGGAAGGAGAAATTGTGGGGCTGTTAGGTCCTAATGGTGCGGGAAAAACTACAACTTTTTATATGATCGTAGGTTTGATAAAACCACTTTCGGGAAAAATTTTTCTTGACAGAGTTGAAATTACTGACGATCCCATGTACCGTCGATCGCAAAAAGGCATCGGGTATCTGCCCCAGGAGGCTTCTGTTTTTAGAAAACTAAGCGTGGAAGACAATTTAAAATCGGTATTAGAATTTACAAAATTATCAAAAACACAACAAAAGGAACGTCTCGAAGAGCTGATTGAAGAATTCGGACTGGGGCATGTGAGGAAAAGTATGGGCATCCAGCTATCGGGCGGCGAAAGACGAAGAACAGAAATTGCCAGGGCGTTGGCTGTCGATCCGAAATTCATCCTCTTAGACGAGCCTTTTGCCGGAGTTGACCCTATTGCCGTAGAAGATATTCAAAATATTGTGTCTAAACTAAAACTAAAAAATATCGGTGTACTTATCACAGACCATAATGTACATGAAACGCTATCAATCACCGACCGGGCTTACCTTTTATTTGAAGGCGCTGTCCTTAAATCAGGAACATCACAAGAGCTTGCTGCTGATGAACATGTAAGAAAGGTATATCTTGGGGAAAAATTTGAGTTAAGACGGTAGGGATAATTTAAATGTGAGCCGGAAGTCTTTAATATTAGGTTGGATAAATTATATAAGAGGTTCCCTGGGTGAATTTATCCGACCGGCTTTTTTTACATCCGGTAGTTTCTTCAAATGCCTAATCAGATTGTGTAAATTTTTGGTGCTATATACATATAACATTATTGTGGCATCAATCAAACCTCCGTTGCTTTCAAGATGAAAGGTTTTAATATTAAGGTTCAGGTTTTCAGTAATGATTTTAATAATTTCATTAATAAATCCCCGTTTGTCAATACCACTGATTTTAATACCGGTTAAAAACCCAATGGTTTCTTTATCGTTCCATTTGGTTTTAATAATCTTGTTGCCGTATTTCGACATTAGATTAATTGCTACCGGACAATTGGTACGGTGAATTTTAATTGCTTCGTTCGGTTCAATAAAACCCATAATTTCATCGCCTGGTATAGGATTGCAACAATTTGAAATGTCGTAACTGATTTTTTGAACATCCGTGTCAACCATTAAGATATCGGAACGATCTTCAAGTTCGTCAATAATTGTTTCGGTAAGTGTTTTTTTATCTGAAGTTTTCGATATTGTAAACGGTTTTTTAATAACTTTACTTAACCAGCTTTCCTTCCCGATTTCAACATAACAGTCTTTAATCTCTTTTAAACCGATAAAATTTTTTGCAATATCGAAATAAAGGTCAATGGCACTAGTGTAATTATATTTTTGCAGCAGGGGTTTGAGATTTATATTATTAATTTCTAAATTTAACTGTTCAAAATATTTTTGTAATTTACTCTTGCCTTTTACAGCATATTTTTCCTTTTCTTCCTTAATAGCTTCTTTTATATGTGTGCGTGCCCTTGCTGTTACAACATAGTTAAACCAATCCTCCTGTGGTTTTTGCTTTTTGGAGGTTATTATCTCAACCTGGTCGCCACTTTTTAATTTAAAGTTGAGTGGCATTAATTTATAGTTTACCTTGGCTCCAATACAGGTGTTCCCAATTTCAGAATGTATGGCGTAAGCAAAATCCAATACGGTTGAGTTAACAGGGAGGTTTCTAAGTTCACCATGGGGAGTAAATAAGTAAATCTCATCAGTAATTAAAAACCCCTGGAAATCATTAATAAAATCCAGGGCATCCGAGTCACTGCCTTGAAGCATATCGCGGATTCGTTCTAACCAATTGTTAATATTTCTTTCTGAAACGCCGGATGAATCTTTATATTTCCAGTGAGCTGCATAACCTTTTTCGGCAATTTCGTCCATTCGTTTAGTTCTTATCTGTATTTCAACCCATTGTCCTTCTTTACTCATCACTGTTGTATGAAGCGCTTCATAACCATTGGCTTTCGGAATGGATATCCAATCGCGCATCCGGTCGATATTAGGACGGTAATAATCAGTAATAATCGAATAAACTCTCCAGCAATCAACTTTTTCGATTTCAGGGGGTGTGTCAATAATAATCCTTATGGCGGATAAATCATATACTTCTTCAAAAGGGATTTCTTTCTTTTTCATCTTGTCCCAGATAGAAAATACGGATTTGTCTCTGGAAATAATTTCATATTTAAACTGCTTATCATTTAACGACTTATTGATGGGATATATGAATTTATTTGTAAATATTTTTCTTTGTTTTTCCGATTCCTGTAATTTTTTGGAAATTGTTTTATATATTTCAGGTTCGGTATATTTTAAAGAAAGATCTTCAAGCTCGGATTTAATTGAATAAAGTCCGAACCGGTACGCAAGGGGAGCATATAAATAAGTGGTTTCAGAGGCAATTTTTAATTGTTTATGCTGGGGCATGGCATCAAGTGTACGCATATTGTGCAGCCTGTCAGCCAGCTTTATTAAAATGACACGTACATCGTCAGAAAGGGTCAAAAGCATTCTCTTGAAATTTTCAGCCTGAATGGATGTTGAAGTATGGTCAAAAATGTCTTTAATTTTTGTAAGTCCGTCAATAATCTTCGCAACTTTCTTACCAAAAAGGAGTTCGATATCTGTCAGTGTATATTCAGTATCTTCAACAACATCGTGTAACAAAGCACAAATAATGGATGTTTTGCCCAACCCCATTTCCTCTGCTGCGATCCTGGCAACTTCAAGAGGATGGTAAATGTAAGGCTCACCGGTTCTGCGCCGCATGTCTTTATGTGCCTCAGCCGCAAAATTAAACGCCTTGCGCACTATTTTTTTTTCCTTCTGGACGGAAGGTCTCCAGGCACGAAGCAGGCTACTATAACGCTTGATGATCTCTCTTCTTTCTTGTTCAGGATCGGGAATATACATATTATTATAATGTATCGGAATATTTAAAATATTATATTTTATCTTTAATCCTTGTTCTTACCATAATTTAGCTTTACAAAATTACATCAAAAACCTTAACATTTCAATTGCACGACAGTTTAATAAAATTATTCCTTTTTAAATAAATAATCAATAATACGTATCGTTAGTATTTACATAAAATTTATTTGTAATTTTGGTTGGAATTATCAGCATGAAGAACCAGGAAAATATATGAAGAAAATAATTAACACATTTCTGCTTTTTATTTTAATAAACACAGTTGCATTTGCTACGCATGAAAGAGCAGGTGAAATAATTTACCGTCATATAGGAGGGCTAACTTATGAAATAACCTTGATTACCTATACATATTCGCCCAGCCCTGCCGACCGTCCCGAACTTGAAGTAAAATGGGGAGATGGTACTTCTTCTATATTACCACGTGATCATTACGTGGATTTAACCGCTGTAATAAGACGAAATGTTTACATCGGTCAGCATACTTATGCAGGTGGCGGCGTTTTTATAATATCACTTGAAGACCCAAACAGGAATTATGGAATCATTAATATTCCAAATTCGGTAAATGTCCCTTTTTATATTGATACCGAGCTGGTAATCAATCCTTTTTTAGGCAGCAATAATTCCGTTATTTTACTTAATCCACCGTTGGACTACGGATGTGTGAACAGGCTCTATATTCATAATCCGGGAGCTTATGACCCTGATGGTGACAGTTTATCCTATAAACTTACTATTTGCAAAGGCGCCGGAGGATTACCAATACCCGGATATCAATTACCCCAGGCATCAAATAGTTTTTATATTGATGAAATTACAGGCGATTTGATTTGGGACGAACCAATATTGCAGGGAGAATATAATGTAGCTTTCATTATTGAAGAATGGCGGAAGGGTCAAAGAATCGGGTATGTTACACGTGATTTACAAATACTAATTGATGCATGTGATAATTATCCTCCCGTAATTAATACCATTACAGATACATGTATTGAAGCAGGTGAATTTCTAACTTTTGAAGTAACTGCAACCGATCCGGATGGAGATCAGGTTACACTATCTGCAAACGGAGGTCCTTTTCTCCAAAATGATTCTCCTGCCGAAATGGTCCCAAACCCGGCAACCGGAAATGTCAGCGTTACAGCAGATTTTAATTGGCAGACAACTTGCTCACACATTATTAAGAATTTTCATTCCGCTTTTTTTAAAGCAATTGATAACAGTACTCCTGTGCAATTATCCAGCTATAAAACCGTAAATATTACTATTGTCGGCCCTGCTCCTGAAAACTTAGAGGCTTCCCCATTGGGGACTTCTATTATTTTAACATGGAATAAAAGCTCTTGTCCGAATGCGACAGCTTACTGGATTTACAGGAAAAGTTCTTATTATGGTTTTATTCCGGGACCTTGCGAAACGGGTGTGCCGGCTTATACCGGGTACTCAAAAATTACAGAAATAGCTGATATAAATGATACGATTTATACCGACGATAATGATGGAAACGGATTGGTACATGGTATTGAATACTGCTATATGATTATAACTGTTTTCCCGGATGGAGCGGAGAGCTATGCTTCAAACGAGGCTTGTGCAAATTTGAAAAAAGACCTTCCTATTATTACTAATGTAAGCGTGAATAATACAAGCATAAATAGCGGCTCGATATATGTTGCCTGGTCAAAGCCAACCGAATTGGATACAATCCAAACTCCCGGGCCATTTCTATACGAAGTTTTCAGGAAAGATAATTCACCGGGATCCATATTTGAAAAGATAAAAACATATAGCCATTTAGACGATACAATTTTTACTGACACATTCTTAAATACTAAGGGTCTTCAGTACCGGTATAGAATTGATTTTATTAATAATGACCCGCCGGACAATGTTTTCAAAATTGGCTCTACTGTTATAGCCCCTTCTATATTTCTTAGTATTTATGAAACCGACAGAACTTTGATATTAAACTGGAACAATGATGTTCCCTGGATCCATGATACCTTTGTTGTATATCGTCAAAATCCGTTGACTTTTGATTTTGATTCAATCGGATGGTCTGATATTCCCGAGTTCGCTGATACCGGTCTTATAAATGGCAAGGAATATTGTTATAAAATAAAATCAGTGGGGAGATATTCGGCGCCGGGACTGGTTGATCCTATTATTAATTTATCCCAGGAAAATTGCGGAATACCTGTTGATAATGTTCCGCCGTGTGCACCCATACTTTCAGTTTTTCCTGATTGTGAACTACTGATTAATGAACTATCGTGGATATATCCGGATACGTGCGAAAGTGAGAAACTTAAATTCTACATTTATTATGCCAGGACATTATCAGATGATTATTGGTTAATAGATTCAACTGAATTTACTACTGATGTACATGAAATTATGACTTATATTCATAAAACTAATCCCCCCTCGACTGTTGGGTGCTATGTAATTACTGCGCTTGACTCTTTATGGAACCAAAGCATTTACAGCAATAAAGTTTGTGTTGATACTTGCAAAGGATATAAATTGCCAAATGTTTTTACTCCAAATGGTGATCAGTGGAATAATGAATTCCAGGCAAAACCTGAATCTATCGGGTCTGTAAAAAAAATTGATTTAAAAATATTCAACCGGTGGGGAACAATTGTTTTTGAATCGGAAGACCCTTATTTCAAATGGGATGGAAGAGATCAGTCTAATAACAGGGATTGCACTGATGGTGTTTATTTCTTTGAATGTATTGTATCAGAATTTACATTAAGAGGACCTGTTGAAAGAAAGATAACCGGCTCAGTTACACTTTTGAGATAGAAGGTTCGTAATAAGATTAAAAAATAAATTACTAAATTTGTTAAAATCACTGCTCTTTCGGATTTAAGCGCTGGCATTGTGCGAATGCTAATCCGAAAGTAGCTAATAATGGATTTGTAATCCATTTTTCTAAACCCTGTAATATTCCGATTAAATTCTCCATAGCATAGGGTTTAAACCCTATGCTATGGCTATGGAGAATTTGAAATCTAATAGTGACATTTTCGTTTTAAGTGGGTCAGGAGTTCTGAGTTTATTTCTTTTCAGATTAGCCTGCCTCACTACCTCTCTCTGAAATCCGAAAAAGCGACAAGAACTATTTTATTCAAATTTCATCAGCATTTCAATCAAATCCACAACCCTGTTTGAGTATCCCCATTCATTATCATACCAGTTGAGGGTTTTAATAATTCGTTTTCCTAACACTCTTGTAAATTCTGCATCATAAATTGAAGAGTACGAATTTCCGACTATATCGGATGAAACGATTTTATCGTCCGAAAAAAGCAATACATTCTTCATCTTTTCTGATTGTGCAGCCATTCTGACTACTGAATGTACGTCCTCAACTGAAACGTCTTTTTCAACTTCCACCACCAAGTCAACTATCGAACCATCAGGAACAGGAACACGTAAAGCCATTCCATCCAGCTTACCTTTTAGTGCAGGTATCACTTGTCCGACGGCTTTAGCAGCTCCGGTAGTTGTAGGTATTATATTTTCGGCTGCCGCACGTCCCCGACGCCAATCTTTATGGGGTACATCAGCCAAACGCTGGTCGTTAGTATATGCATGTGTGGTTGTCATTAACCCTTCGATGATACCAAAATTATCATTTAGTATTTTAACCATAGGCGCAAGGCAGTTTGTTGTACAACTGGCATTTGAGATGATTTTGTGTTCAGGCTTTAAGTCTTCATCATTAACACCAATAACAACGGTAAAATCAATCTCATCCTTTGCAGGCACTGTAAGCACAACACGTTTTGCACCTGCTCTAATATGTGGAAGAAGTTTATCTTTTGTACGAAAAATACCTGTTGCCTCAACCACAACATCTATATCCATCTCTTTCCAGGGTAACTCTTCAGGATTTCTGATTTCCAGCATTTTTACATTTTCATTCGGAGTAATTAATAGGTCTCCTTTCAGTATAACATTTTGCCCGAATCTTTTCATTATAGTATCATACTTCAGGAGATAGGCAAGCACATTATTATCAAATAAATCATTAATGGCAATAACATCAATATCTTTCCTGTTATTCAGGATGCGAAATACCGAACGACCGATTCTTCCGAAACCATTTATTGCTACTCTCATTTTACACCTCCTTTTTTATCTGCTTCATCATAAGCAATGATTAAATCTTTAATTCTTGCAGCCATTGCAAAAGCACTATGATACCAGATGAGTGTTTTTATCATTCGTCCCGGTGATAACATAGTAGCTATTTTATCAAAAATTAATGAATGGCTATTATCAATAATATCTGTTGAAACAATTGGGTCTTCTATAACCTCGATGACGTCGGGTAATTTCTTTGCTGCTTTTGCCATCACATTATTGATATCATCGATTTTAATCTTTTTTTTAAGAACGGTTGTCATGTCGAGCAGAGAACCGTTGGGAACAGGAACATTCAACGCCATACCCTCAATTTTTCCTATAAACTCCGGCATAATATATTCAATCCATGTTGGTGCAATTGTATCTACCGGAATTATATTTTCTGCAGCAGAACGGCTGCGCCTGCAATCCCTTCCTGCTCTGTCACGTAATGGCTGGTCAGATGTATATGAATGGACAGTAGAAAGTGTCGTATAATCAACACCAAAATTCTCCGATAAAATTTTCAACATTAAAGCAGCCGCATTTGTGGTGGCTGATCCTGCTGAAACAAGTTTGTCACTTGCTTTGATAGTGTGATCATTTACTCCTTTAATAACGACCCTGTCAATAATTTCAGTAGGAACCGAGGTAAGCATTACCCTTTTTGCACCGGCATCAAAATGCCTTTGCATTTCATTTTTCGAACGGAACATCCATGTCCCATCTACTACAATATCCACATTAAATATGTCCCAGGGTATTTTCCCGGGTTTGCCCCCGCCTATAAATCTTGCTTTACCATTTTTCGAAACAAGAAAATTACCTTCTAACCTGACATTAATTTTTCCTTTTGTTTCTGCACCTACTAAATAGCTAACAATATCAGGCTGTCCAATATCCGAAATAGCTACTACTTCAATCCGGTCGTCTTCAAGACACATCCGGTAAAGATGCCTTGGTATCTCACCGAAACCTTTTAAACCTAATCGTATTCTGCTCATGATAAATAAAAATTAAATGATTAAAATGAGTATAATTTTAATATAAAAAACTGATTGTTAAAGATGCTTCCCGTTTTTGAAATTTTCGATCCCTTTATCTAAAAATTCAATAAACTCATTAACATTCCTATTAAATGCCATCGGCTCTGTTAATTTTTTACTGTCATGATCGATTAAAACATAATATGGCTGAGCATTGACATTAAATTTTGTTATCTGGAAATCAGCGTTTTTCTTTCCAATTGTCTTTTTTACTTTTCCATCAATAGCTGAAGTTACCCATTCCGATTCCGGAAGCTTTGTTTTATCATCAACATACAAAGCAATGATGGTATAATCATTTCGTAATCTTTTTAAGACTTCCGGATCAGACCATACGGTTTTTTCCATCACTTTACAATTGACACATGCATGGCCTTTAAAATCTAATAATATGGGTTTGTTTAAATTTTTTGCACATTCCAATCCCTGTTCATAATCAAAATAACCCTGTAATCCGTGAGGCAATTTAAAAATATCGGCATATTTGGGTTCTTCGCAAATGGTTGAATTATTATCAGATGAGACCGTAACAATATTTTTATTGCTTTCGCGAATAATTTCTTTCAGGTCAAAAGATGATTCGGAAGGTAAAAATCCCGAAACAACGTTTAATGGGGCGCCAAACATACCTGGTATTAGATATACCACGAAAGTAAAAGTTACAATGATCAATAATAATCGCAGTACACCTATGTACGGAACATCACTGTCGTGAGAAAACTTTATCTTTCCTAACAGATAAAATCCCATTAACGTAAATAACACTATCCATACTGCTATAAAAACTTCGCGTGTTATTCCCCATCCTAAGACTTGATCAGGAACCAGCAGGAACTTCATACCTAATGCCAGGATTATAAATCCCAGCACAACTTTTATCGAATTTAGCCACCCGCCCGATTTGGGCATCTTGCCCAGTAAGGAAGGGAAAAAAGCTAAAAATGTAAAAGGTAATGCAAAGGCTAATGAAAAACCGAACATGCCTACGGCAGGTTTGAATATACTGCCTGATGCTGCTTCTACCAAAATACCACCAACAAAGGGAGCAGTACATGAAAAAGAAACAAGAACCAGCGTTAGTGCCATAAAAAATGAACCTATTAAACCTCCGCGGTCAACTTGCTTGTCCGATTTATTAGTGAGTGAGCTTGGCAGGACAAATTCGAACAATCCGAAAAATGATGCTGCGAAAAGCGCAAAAACCAGGAAAAATATAATATTTGTAATCCAGTGAGCACTTACATCCTTTATGGCATCAGAGCCAAATAAAACCGTAACAAGCACTCCTATTAAAGTATATATTACAATAATTGAAAATCCATAAAACAATGCATTTATTTTTGCCATGACCTTATTTTTACTGCTATTCATAAAAAAGGTCACGGTCATTGGTATCATAGGATAAACACAGGGAGTCAGCGCTCCGGCAAACCCGGCAAGAATAGCAATAACGAAAAATACCCATAAAGAACTGCTTTCGGTTGCAGGTGTTAAAGAGGAAGCCTCAACTGTAAATTCAAATTCAACATCAGTAGGAGGAAGGCATTTCGTATTATCACAACACATAAAATTAACATAGCCTTTAATTGTTACAGGTGTGTTAGATAACAATTTCACCTTTTGTTTAAAAACAGCTTCATTGGAAAAATACTTAAGCGTCATTTCAAAATTCGGATCATACTCCAACTCCGGTTCAGATTCGGTTACTTTACCTGTTAATTTATATCCGTCGTTTTCTTCAAATGAAAAAATCGTAGCCGGAGGACTTTCCGGTATATCCTGCGAATATAAATGCCAACCTTTTTCTATTGAAGCTGTAAAAACCAGTTCTGCCTCATTATTTCCCAGGTCTTTTTGACTAAAGCTCCATTTTACAGGATCAAGTATTTGTGTAAACCCAATACCTGTAACAAAAAGGATCAAACCGAATAAGCTTAAAAATTTTTTCATAATTATCTTCAAATAATAATAATTTAAATTACTTGAACTCGATAGACAATTAAACTTTTTTTAAAGTTGTATTAAGCGGCAAATGTAATTAATTCTAAGAGACTGTTTAAATTCATTAATATAATAATATTGTCTTTCCTGCCCATCACAGTTTGTAACTGTGAGGTAAATCACGCACTAAAGTTTTTAACTTTTAACATGCCTTTTCCAGTTTCAAGCCCCTGCGCTTAAAATCAGTTCTGTATCAATCAACAAGTTCAATCCTGAAAACACGTTGCGTGCGTTGGGTAATCCTGTACCGATTATCAATTCTATAACCAACAATCCAAACAATTTGATTACCCGAAGTAATGATCCATGTTTTCTCTTTTTCCGGGATAGTGAATTTATTATCAATAAAAAAATCACTTAGAAGTTTCTTTTTATTCATACCAAACGGATAAAAGTAATCGCCCGTTTTCCACTTCCTTATTTTTAATGGAAACTTCAATTTATCCTCATCCAAAAAAGCGATACTTGTTTCCTTTAAAGGGACAAAATTTACCGGTTTAATAAAACGGCTGATCCTGAGTTTTGCCGGATGATTAATAAATGAATCATTCGTTGAAATATAATATTCAGGTTTTATCGTATTATCTTTTTTACCGGTTTCTTCAATTAATAGATATTCACGATCCTTGATAATCCGGTGAGTCGAAGAAAAGAATTGCTTTCCTGATGTTGAATCCAATGAATTTATTATATCCTGTACATCAGAATAATTGAAATAAAAAGGCGAGATCAATTCAAATAAATAAGTTTCAACCGGCTGCAATTCAAACAGCTTTGATATTGATATTTTTATTGCTTCCTTATCTTTTATTAATACTTTATCCGAAATATTCTGAACCTGCTGCCTGTAAATTTTTTCAGCCTGCCGGAGCCATGAAATGTTTTTGCTTATAATTTCAGCATAACCGGGATTGATTTCTTTAATTACGGGAATTAGTTTATGCCTGATTTTATTCCGGGTATAATCTGTTTTTAAATTTGAGCTATCCTCCCTGTAATTCAGATTATTTGATTTTGCAAATCCTTCTATCTCCTTTCTGTAAGCAAAGAGTAAAGGGTGGATTAAATTTCCCTGCTTAGATAAAATCCCGTGCAATCCCGATATCCCCGTACCGCGAAAAAAATTTATAAAAAATGTTTCAATTTGGTCATCAAGTTGGTGGGCAGTTGCATAATAAGAAAATCCGGATTCATTAATCAAATCTTCAAACCAGTCAATCCGAAGTTTACGGGCTGCCATTTGAATTGAGATTTTTTGATCAGCAGAATACTTTTCAGGTTCAAATCTTTTTATAAAGATACCGACCTTTTTCTTTTGCGCTAATTCTTTCACGAATAATTCATCTTCATCAGATTCTTTTCCTCTCAATCCAAAATTACAATGAGCTATTACGAATTTAAGACCCGCTAAATCAAAAAGTTCTGTCATTACCACAGAATCAATTCCTCCGCTTACTGCAAGCAGAATTTGGTCATCCTTTTTAAAAAGCCTTTCATTTATTATATAAGCCTTAAACCTGTCAAGCATTTAGCAAAGTTAATAAATAAACAGAAATTCCTGGTTTGTCCATTTTTTACCCACACGGCTTTTTTTAAACTTAATAGGTTAACTTAATAATAAAAATATTATTTTTGAAGTCGTCTTTTTTCGAAGACTACCAGAATTTTAATACTAATTAACTTTAATTAAACAAACTAACAACCAATAAAAAACAAATTCTTATGGAAAATCTTGACAGCATTTTAGCTAAAGTTTATGATTTAGCTTTAATTTATGGAGGCAAGCTTGTTCTTGCCATTATAGTTCTTATAATTGGCCTTTGGATAGTAAAGATCATTGTTAATGCCATTGACAGGTTCATGGAGAAGAAAAACACAGATGCTTCATTAAGGCCTTTTTTTAAATCATTAATTTCTGCTTTATTAAAGGTTATGGTAATTATTAGTGTAATGAGCCTGGTAGGAATACCAATGACCTCATTTATTGCCATACTTGGTGCAGCAGCCTTGGCTGTTGGTTTAGCTCTTTCGGGCACATTGCAAAATTTTGCCGGAGGTGTAATACTACTCATTTTCAAGCCTTTTAAAGCAGGTGATTTTATCGAAGCCCAGGGATTTATGGGTACGGTTAGCGAAATTCATATTTTTAATACCATATTAAAAACACCTGATAATAAAACTATTATTATTCCGAACGGGGGCTTATCAACCGGTGTAATGACAAACTTTTCTACAGAACCCACACGCCGTGTTGATTTTTCATTTGGTATTGGTTACAACGATGATATTGATAAAGCAAAATCGGTGCTCGAAGGATTAATTATTGCAGACAGCAGAATTCACAAAGACCCTGCTCCGTTTATTGCTGTTTCAGAACTGGCAGACAGTTCAGTTAATTTTGTTGTTAGAGTTTGGGCAGATGCGGGTGATTACTGGGGAATTCATTTTGATTTAATTGAAAATGTAAAGAAAGCCTTTGATGAGGATGGTATTTCAATTCCGTTCCCACAAACTGATGTTCATGTATATAATGAATAATAGTTCCGAAACTGCGGGCTTAAAATTTCAAGATATGAAGAAAATCACATTATTATTAGCAGGATTACTTTTATTCGGATGGGGTTCCAAAGCCCAAAGTGATGCTGATACAGCCTGGAAAGTAGGCGGAGATGCCTCACTGATGTTTTCTCAATCTTCTTTTACCAACTGGGCTGCCGGTGGTGAAAACAATGTTACCTTAAACGGGTTTATAAATTTTTATGCCAAATATGAAAAACGTAAGTCGAAATGGGACAACTTACTGGTATTGGCTTTTGGTCAGACGAAAACCGGTGAAAAAGAATTTCGTAAAAATGAAGATAAAATCGATTTTTCATCAAGTTATGGTTTAAAAGCGGCTAATAAATGGTATTACACCGCTTTATTCAATTTTAAATCACAGTTTGCCCCGGGTTATAAATATCACGATGATGTGGATACATTGGATAAAGAAAAAATTTCAGATTTCCTGGCGCCGGCTTATACATCAATAGGTTTAGGAATGGAATATAATCCGGTTGATTATATATCATTATATTTATCGCCCGCTACAGCAAGATGGGTCATTGTAAACGATCAGGATTTGGCAAATGCAGGAGCTTTTGGTGTTGATCCGGCAGAATATGACGACCAGGGAAACATGATCAAAAAAGGAAAGACGGTAAAACAGGAATTCGGTGCATATTTCAGGTTTTTATTTGCAAAAGACATTTTTAAAAATGTTAATTTTCAAACTAAATTAGAATTATTCTCCGATTATCTCAGCAACCCGCAGAATATAGACGTTAACTGGGATACTATGATTTATATGACCATTAATAAATTACTTTCTGCAAATTTTGGTTTGCAGATGGTATATGACCATGATACTCCGATTGTTGATAAAGATGGTAATGTTGGACCAAGAACCCAGATTAAGCAATTACTTGGTGTCGGTTTAACTTATAAAATCTCAAATTAAGAATTTAATTTATTTTTTAAAAAAAAATTGTATTTTTTTTGTAAAAGTTATAAATAATATTTACTTTTGCATTGATTCAGGTTTAATAATGAGGTAAAAATCTTATTGAGTGTTTGATTTTCTTTAAGTTAGATTAAATATTGGTAACATAACAAAACCAGCAATAATGAAAAAAATTATCAGAAGTGTTATTTTATTAGCGTTTTTATTTTTCTCTCCTGTTTTTATAAATAATATTTTTGCTGATGCACCCCCTGATCCGGGTGGAGGACCGGGAACCGGTGTTACTCCTGTTGGCGGAGGTTCACCTGTTGGCGGAGGTTTGCTAATTATGCTTTCTTTGGGTGCAATTTATGGAAGCAAAAAAGTTTATGATGCAAGAAAAAAGATTTTAGAATAAATTCCCGAAAATAAATGATAAAGCATCATTACTTTATAATATTTAAGAAATTATAAACAGTTGGTTATATTTCCCAGGTCTTTCCGCTATTCAGAAGATCATCTACACATTTTATTGAACTTATCTCTTTTTCTGTTTCGATAATACTTTCAAGTTTATCCTCGTAAGTATAATTCTTAACAGACCTGATGACTCCAAGGGCAACAGGAAATGTGGGGGGAGCCATTTTTGCCAGCATCAAATGTATTCCGGAATCATAAGTAGTTTCATCATGAACCAATATGTCCTTTTCAGTGACTCCATATTTACCTATATGTACAGCTTGTAATTGGGTACCCTTTAACATGATTCCTTTATCCTTATTTTTTCCAAAGATCATCGGTTCCCCATGTATAAGATGAAGCTGGTTTTCGCCTTTTGTTTCTTTAGAAGTAATAGCGCTATGCACATTGTTATAGAAAATCACACAATTCTGTAAAATTTCGATTAATGAAGTCCCCTTGTGTTTGGCTGCCTCGTGCATCACTTTTATTATCATTTTCGGATTAGTGTCAACAGCCCTGGCAAAAAAAGTACCCTGGGCACCGATTGCAAGTTCACCGACATTAAAAGGATGCTCAATGGTTCCATGTGGCGATGATTTAGTCTTTCTGCCGGTTGGAGTAGTAGGAGAGTATTGTCCTTTGGTTAATCCATATATTCTATTGTTAAATAATAGGATATTGATATCGATATTTCTCCTCAAAACATGAATAAAATGATTACCGCCAATGGCAAGTGAATCACCATCTCCCGTAACCATCCATACATGAAGATTAGGATTAGAAATTTTTACTCCTGAGGACAGGGCTGCAGCTCTTCCGTGAATTCCATGAAAACCATAAGTTTTTACATAATAAGGAAATCTCGATGAACAACCAATCCCGGATACTACAACTACATTTTCTTTTCTCACTCCCAGTTCGGGCAAAACTTTCTGAAACGAAGAAAGAATTGCATGATCGCCACAGCCAGGGCACCATTTTACCATCTGGTCGCTTTTAAAATCTTCTTTTGTAAGTGCAGGTAGTTCTTTTTTTACATCAGTTACTTCATTTCCCATGGCTATTTCTCATCTAATAAATGGTTAAATTTATCAACTAATTCTTTTACCATAAAAGGCAACCCCTGAATTTTATTATACTGTTCAAATTTGAACTGCTGAAAATACATTCTCAGATATAATACAAACTGCCCTAAATTCAGTTCGGGTACAATTATCTTTTTATATTTACTAAAGATTTCAGCAGTATTTTTCGGCAATGGATTTATATTATGAAAATGAGCCAGGCTGACTTTTTTACCTTGTTCTTGCATTTCCTTAACAGCCTCAATCATAACGCCATAAGTACTGCCCCAGCTAACAACCAAAAGGTCTCCGCTTTCAGGACCTATCACGTCCTGTGGTTTAATATAATTAGCAACTCTTCTTACTTTTTCAGCCCTGTATTCACACATGAGCTGGTGATTCTCCGGGTCGTGAGATACATTGCCGAATATATTCTCTTTTTCCAGGCCACCGATTCTGTGGCGCAAACCAAGTGTTCCCGGTATAGCCCATGACCTGCTCAATTTCTCAGGATCTCTTTTGTACGGTCTATAATCAGTATCATTTGCTTTTACTATCGGGGGTTTAATTGATGGTAATTCCGATACTTTCGGTATTCTGAACACTTCCGAGCCGTTTGCCAGACAACCATCCGTTAGAAGTATTACCGGTGTCATGTGTTCCATTGCAAGTTTGGCAGCTTCATAAGCATAATAAAAGCAGTTTGATGAGGAAGAAGCTGCAATAACAATTACCTGTGCTTCGCCATTCCTTCCGAATAAAGCCTGCAATAAATCAGATTGTTCCGATTTAGTGGGCATTCCGGTTGAGGGACCAGCGCGTTGAACATCAACAATAACAATGGGTAGTTCAGTCATAACTGCTAAGCCAATGGCTTCACACTTAAGCGAAAGTCCCGGTCCGGATGTTGAAGTTACTGCAAAAGAGCCTGCAAAACTTGCACCGATGGCTGAAACGATACCTGCAATTTCATCTTCAGCTTGTAACACTTTTGCGCCAAGAGATTTATGTTTCGAAAGTTCCTGTAATATTTCTGATGCGGGAGTGATGGGATAGGAGCCAAGGAAAAGTTGTCTCCCTGATCTCTCGGCTGCTGCTAGTAATCCCCAGGCTGTGGCAACATTACCTGTGATATTTCTGTATTTCCCTTTTTTTAATTCGGCGGGTTCAACAATATATGTTATTGAATTTAGTGCTTCAATCGTTTCTGCAAAGTTATATCCTGCCCGTAATATTTTTTTATTAGATTCGATAAGCAGTGGATCGGATTTGAATTTTTGTTCGAAAAATTCATCAGCCGTTTTGAATTTCCGATTGAAAAGAAAGAACATAATACCAAGAGCAAACATGTTCCTGCTTTTCAAGATCATTTTGTTATCAAGTCCGAGGTCTTCAACACTTTTTTTCGTAAGTGTACTTATGGGAGCTTTAATAACATTGTATTCTTTCAGAGACCCATCTTCAAGCGGATTGCTTGTGTATTCAGCTTTTGTCAACGATTTATCCGTAAAGGTATCGGTATCCACAATGATTGTTCCTCCGGGTTTTACCCACATCAGGTTTTTTTTCAGGGGTGCCGGGTTCATGGCAAATAATACATCTGCAGTATCTCCCGGTGTATAAATTTCTTTGTGACCAAAATGTATCTGAAAACCTGAAACCCCTGCAATAGTTCCTTGTGGTGCTCTTATTTCAGAGGGATAATCGGGAAATGTGGCAAAATCATTTCCTGCGATAGCGGCAGCATCAGAAAATAGCGATCCGGTAAGTTGCATTCCGTCTCCAGAATCTCCTGCAAACCTTACCACTACATCTTCTAACTCTACCACCTTTTGCGTTTTGGTAGTCATTCTTCTATGATTTTTAAAAAAACAGGGCAAAGTTAAATGTTTTATTTTGTTAAAATCATAGATTTATAACAATTTTTTAACATAAAAATTTAATAAAATTTAAGTTTAAAAGTCAGATGAAATTGTTGATTTTTTAATGGTAATTTTTGACGATTGTGTATTAGCCTTAAAATTTTTTTATCATAATTGTATCTTGTTCTGTTCAAGGGACTTATCTAAATTAATGCGTAATATTACGCAGTAACTTTACGTATTTTCCCTCATATAAAATTGGGTATTTTCCCTATTTTTTATTCTATTTTATCTGCATAATTTTGTGTCGTTATTTGAAACAAGTGTGAATAATTAAATTATTCAGACTAAATAAGATTTTTAAAATTTTAACGTTTTCAATGTGAATAAAATTATTAGTTATGCTGAAATACACTGAAATGGTTCTGCAGAAAGTAAGTTTTAACAAAGATTTATTTACGAGGGAGTTGAGAAAATCCCTGAAATGGTTGAAAAAGGATGAAGCTATTATACTTAAATCATGGTGTGTCCTCCATTTCGGAAGTGTTTACAGTGATGTAATACATGATGTTTTCAGTTAATATTGCTAATCATTATCATCGGCAAACCATTCTGCATAGGATGATGCTGTTTCCCTTAATTTCAGGCTATGTAGCTTAATATTTCGTGGTAATTTTTCATTGATACGGTTTACAAAATCCACTACTAAATTTTCACTTGTCGGCTGGTAATCTACTAACATCAGTTTATCGAATATCTCACCTGAACCTTTGAATTTTTTATGCGGAGTCTTTTTATTCAAGACCAGAGCATGATCAAACACATCCACAACGGTTGTTTTCACGATTTTTTTCAGAATCCTGAAGTCGATAACCATTCCGCTTTTTGGATCGTTATTATTTTCGATCGGCTCACCAATTACAGTAACAGACAACCTGTATGAATGTCCATGAATATATTTGCACAATCCGTCGTATCCCAGTAAGGCGTGAGCCATTTCGAAAGTGAATTCTTTTGTTACTCTTATTGTTGCCATTGTTAATTACGCAAACTGATAAATAAATTCTTTGCAAATATAAGCCATGAATATTTATGTTTAGCATATCAAAATATTCTTTAGCCATTATGTTTTACTATCTTTGGTAAAAATATTTGTATGAAATACGTCGGAGCACACGTAAGCGCAGCAGGAGGTGTGGAGAATGCACCTGTTAACGCACATAAGATAGGAGCAAAAGCATTTGCCCTTTTTACAAAAAACCAGAAACAATGGTTTTCAAAACCCTTGACAGAAAATAATATTAATTTGTTTAAAAAAAACTGTGACAAGTATGAATACGAACCAAAGCATATCCTTCCTCACGATAGTTACCTGATCAACTTAGGCAATCCTGTTGAAGAAAATTTAATCAAATCGAGAAAATCTTTTTTAGATGAAATGCAGCGCTGTGAACTGCTCGGACTTGAATTGCTCAATTTCCATCCGGGTTCACATCTTAAGCAAATATCGGAGGAAGAATGCCTGAAAACCATTGCCGAATCAATTAATATTACCCTTGATAAAACGAAAGGTGTGACAGCCGTTATTGAAAACACCGCAGGACAGGGAAGCAATTTGGGTTATAAATTTGAACACTTAAGTTTCATAATAGACCTTGTTGAAGATAAAAGTCGGGTGGGTGTATGCATTGACACCTGTCATACTTTTGCTGCCGGATATGATATTAAAACAGAAAAAGGTTATAAAGATACTTTTGAAGAATTCGACCGGATTGTAGGCTTTAATTACCTGAAAGGAATGCATCTGAATGATTCGAAAAAAGATTTAGCCACAAGAGTGGACAGGCATGATAATTTGGGTAAAGGGTTTCTCGGCGAAGAAGTATTCAAGCGGATCATGAATGACCCAAGATTCGACAACATGCCCCTGATACTCGAAACACCGGATGACAATTTGTGGGAGGAGGAGATAAAATGGCTTTATAGTCAAGTCGGATCCTGATTGAAAATGTTGACATGATAGTTTTATCTTTTAATTAACACTTTATCTTCTGCAATGTATTTTTCTGATATAATATAAATAAAATACAAGCCATCTGTCAATTCCCGTAAATCAATTTTTAAAGGATTATTGTTCGAAAAAGAATAATTATCACAATATACATTGTTTCCGAAAACGTTAAATAATTTAATTGTATAAGATATTGCAAAAGGATTGTTTAATTCAATCGTAATATAATCCTTAGCAGGTAGCGGATAAATTTTAATATCGTTTTCCGTAGAAATTTCATCCGCTATTGAAGCCGGATCCCAAATCATATTTACGAACTCAGGAAAATCGACAAAAGGGTTCCTGTTATTCTGATAAGAATAGATGACATTATTCCGGTTTATCTCAAAGTCATTCGGGGGGTCAAAACTATTCCATTCAAGCAAGGTAGAAAATTTACCGTGTTCCGGTGCCGGAGCAGTATTAACCCAATCCACCACTTCAAGGTCAAGCTCACCGGATGTGCCTTCATATCTCACAGCCATGTAAAAAATCATACGTGCCACATCGCCTTTTACTTCATCACGGGGTTCCCATGTGTATTCGGTATAATAACAACCGGTTGCTTCAGGATGTTGTTGCCCTCCGCTGTCAAAATCCTTATTCCCGCGGTCGCTGTTCACCGAAGCATCTGCGGGACGGATATGATGGATATCGGTACCGCAGGGCGGATCATTCCCGAAATCACCATGCGATTTTGCCCATACATGCTCACGGTTCCAGTCGTCAGGCCCGCCGCCAAAAGTGTTTTTATTCTGCGACCTGCCTGTGTAAAGGAGAATAACATTATCAGTATTTAACGGGTCTTCATCTGTTTCTTCTAAAAGTTCCTTAATCTGAGTGTAAGAATATTCCGCATGATCCTTGATGATATTATGCAGCGCGGCTTTAAGTTCATCTCCCGAAAGTCCCATAGCATCATCGTAGTAGCCGGGCGGAATTTGGGAGAACAGTCCGGCGGAAAAAAATAAAGTGAGAATAAAAATCCAGGCATGCCTCGTTTTGCTCATTTTAAAATATACTTAATTAAAATTTTTTGAAATATCTTCAATCTGCAAAGTTATACTAATACGCCCGCCTGAACAAACTATCAGGCATAAACTTTAAAAAATACTAATAAATAATCTTGTTGATTAAAAGGAATTTCATCCCACAATTTCGTGACCAAATCGCAAAGATTTTAACTGTTTAAAAAAAAATAGAATCATAAATTATGAATCCTCATCCCGTAATTCACATAGAGCCGGTAAATCCTAATCCTCAATAATAATTTGAGTAGTCCCTTCTAATTCCTCCTCAATAATATCTTCGTAAAGCTTCAGATATTTTTCATGAATATCTTTTGGCTGTTTCTTGCCATTTACAACAAGTTTTTTCGCTGTGAGCCTGAAAGAAAGATTTTCGCGCTTTTTGATTATTTTATCCTCAATAAGTTCTGAACGTATAACAGATTCAAAAATATCATAAGTTTTTATCAGGTTCTCATTTATATCCTCCAATTCCAGCTCTAAATTTTCTAAAACCTCTAATTCTTCAAGATTTTCAAACTCCATGTCTATTTCCAAATCTTTAATCAAATCAATATGTTTATCAGAAAACTCAAACTCTAATTCAAGTAATTTTTCGTCCAGATCAATAAGATTTTTATAAATATCCTCGTTAATCCTGTCAATGAAAATATGATTCCGATCCATGGCAATTTCTGTCAGAGCCAGTGCTTTTGCGTAATCACCCTCTGCAATTTCCAACAATTTAATAGCGCTAAGATCATTGTGTTTTTCCATAACCTTTACATAAGCCTCCATTGCTTTATCGTATTCCTGTAGCGCTTTTTTCATTTTCTTTTCAGCTTCTCTTATAATAACTTTAACCGAATCCATCTTTATTTCCAGCTCAATATCAACATCATTTTCAACTTCAATGCTGATTTTTTCCAGCTCTTTTTCTGAGAATTTTTTCCCATCAACAGTTGCTTCGATTATTTTGCCTTTTTTATCGACTACCAATCTCCAGGTTCCTTCATCTGTTCTTTTCACCACCCTGTGCTCCGATTCTTTCTTTTTCGATTTTGTCGTGTCGGGTTGCTGAATCATTTTTTCAACTACAGGAACTTTATCCTTATTTGCCTCCTTTTCAGCCGGATTTAAAAAAAGCAGTCCGGGTTTTACATCAGAAAATATTTCTGAATTAATAACAAAGGTTTGATTTTCAACAGGAAGGTCTGAAGGTCTGGGTGAAAAAGCGGAATTGGTTGTAATAATTATTAATCCTGCTAATAAAATTACCAGCCCTGCCATAATTCCTTTAATTCCGTGGTTTGTTTGATTTGTAGTTTTCATACGCTTTACTCTTTTTAAAAGTTGATAATTGTTTTTAAATAAAGCGGCCGCAATTTTTATTGATTCTTGATTGTATTCGTACAGATTAATTAGAGCGTTTCGCAACGACTCAGTATTTCCACTTGCTTTGATGGTCATATCATCACAGCAGTTTTCCCTTTCAGTATTCATTACAGATGAAATCCACCAGAATGCCGGATGATAGAAAAAGACAGCTTCCATTAATGATTTAATAATATTAATAAGGTAGTCTTTTCTTTTTATGTGTGCCAGTTCGTGCGTAATAACAGCCTCCACCTGATCATAAGGAAGTGAGCTGACCAATCCGACAGGTAAAAGGATAATGGGTTTAAAATAGCCGATAACGATTGGTATTTTTACGATTGCCGATTCTGCAACCTTTATTCTTTGTTTGATCTTGAATTTTTGACTGATCCTAATTACTATGGATTGCCATTTTTTATTTACAGGAAAGTTGTTAAAGGTTCTTAAACGCTGAATATACCAATAGCTTCCTGCGAATCGTAAAAAAAAGAAAGTAATTCCTAACAGCCATAATCCTACAATAAGATTCAGGTTACTGTTTATTATATTGAAAAACTTATAATTCAGTGCCGGAGTTGTATTTCCCTTTTTGTTATATAAAAAATCCCCTGATTGACCTGGTGTGTTTTGTATATTAAAATTGCTTATAAGTACATTATCGGAAGTTTCCTGATTTATGGATTCATCCAGATAATGTTTGGAAAAAGTTACTGATGAACAAATTATAATTACAAAAAGGGAAATAGCCGAAAGGCTGTAGCGAAGGTCAGATGACTTTTTTTTAAGTAAAAGCAATACCAACTTTAAAAACACGGCAACAACTCCAATTTGCCATATTGAATGAAACAGCGTCCAGCCTGTCGCATTTATCAAATTTTCCGAAAAAAGGTTGTAAACAAAATTCATGATTCACCTCCTTCCAGCTTTTCAATATAATTTTTAATTTCTTCCAATTCTTCTTTAGTGGCTTTGTTACTACCTAAAGTTTGCATTACAAGTTTTTTGGCAGAACCACCAAACACCCCGTTCAACAGCTTGTCAAGAAGCTGCTGTTGTGCGGTGTTTTGCGCAACAGCAGCTGAATAAATATGGTTGCGGCCATCTTTAATTCTTGATACCAGCCCTTTTTCGGCCATGATCTGCATTATTTTTAAAGTAGTGGTATAACCGACTGTTTTGTTTTCACCAATTTTTTCATTTACAATCTTAACTGTGCTTGGGCCTTTGTTCCAAAGCACCTGTAAAACTTCAAGTTCTGCTTCTGTAGGTTTTATTTTTTGTTTACTCATAGTTGTTCAAAGTCTTCTACGAAAGTTTTCGTATGCAAATATAATACGAAAACATTCGTAATTCCAAATATAATTACGAAAATCTTCGTACTTTATTATTGATTTTAACAAAATTTAACAAATCAGGATGAATTTGTCCCAAGCTCTTTCGGATTTAGGCGCGGGAATATGCGGTGGCTTATCCGAAAGTAAATAGCCACGGATTTTAAAATCTCCATAGCTATGGAGATTAAACCCTATATCTGTTTTCGGATTATCTTACCCACAGGCTTTGCCCAAATCCGAAAAAGCTCGTGTTTGCCGGTCTTTTCAGTTCGGAGAAAGACAGTGTGGCTGAGACCTGAAAGGTTTTAAGACCTTCCATAGTTCGAAGGGTAAGACGGTGGGTGAGGGAACATGGAAGAGTCGCTGTGAACAAAAGTAAAAAAGGCTAAAACCAAAGCTAATCCCGACCTCGATAATTATCGGGGTTCGGGATCAGCCTCAGCCTAATAAACACTATTATTTATTTCCTGTTTATTTAAACGCTTTATAAAGCTTCTTTGATCCGTAAGCAGCGCCAAGAACCAGCATAATGCTCAATCCGCCGTCAATGGGTGCGCCACCGCCAACAGGTGTATTGCCTGTACCCGGTGCGTTACCACCATTGGGATGTGGAGGATTTTGTGCCATCATAAATACCGGAACTGCTAATAAAAACGCTGTAACGACTAATAATTTTATAACTTTTTTCATATCTGTATATTTTTTAATTATTTACATAAAGAGTTTAATTTCCTCCCCCTGCACCCCCTCTAAGAGGGGGATAAGAGGTGGGGAGATTATTTTATAAATACTTTTCTCGTTACCAGACTTTCGTCGCTTAGCACTTTTACAACGTAATAGGCGCTTTCTTCAAGAGTGATCTTATTAAGTGCGCTGTTAATCGGTGCGCTTGTAACTTCCTGTCCCATCATATTGTAAATCACAATATCACCTTTTGTGTTCTCAGGTACGGAAACATAAACATCTTTGTTGTATGAATAGATGCCGAACATATCTTCAGCATTTTCATCAACAGCAAGAGGTGTAAAGTGAACTATGAACCTGGCTTCATCATCGCCTACGGTGTAAGTGAAAGTATAAGATTCAGTTGTCAAGTTTGTAAATTCACCTGTAAATGTATCCTCAAGCCATACTGATGGAATATCATTTATTTCAGTTGCTGAAATAGTGTATTCACCATTAACACCTGCTGTAAATCCAAGTTGTACCCATTCTGTTTCAGGTAAAACATTTACAGCATGATTGGTACTGGCAATAGAATAAAGTTGAGGAGTAGCAACTTCTACGCTCGGTAATTTGTATGCATCGTATTGACTATCGAAGCCTACTGTTGCATCTTCCCTGAAGAGTATTGAAGTTTCATCTGAATATTCGTTTCCTGTAACTTGTAACTTAACAATATTTGCTATTTCAGATTTCAGGTAACCGACTCCGTTATGTACTCTTACATCGTTATCCATAGTAAGTGTACCTTGCAAAGGATAAGGTCCGACTGCATCATTAGTTCTTTTAACCCAGAAGCCCTGTCCCATTGCGATATACTGCGAACCACCATTGTTGCCTCCACTTCCTAAACTGTAGGTCGCCCATTGATCAAGAGCAGTGTTATAGATATAGACGGTAGCATCAATGTCAATTTTTGTCCAACCGCTTGCTGCATCCCAGTCAATTGCAGAGAGATATGGATTTCCGAAGAAATTCCAACCACGGGACCAATCACCCGGTGAAGATAGTACAACATTATCTGCGCTTCCGGAATTACCTGTATTTAAGCCACCTGTAAAATCAAATGTCCAGTTACCTACCGGTGGGGTTGCATTAGCGCCGTCAACCCAAACCGTATAACCCTGGAATGGATTAAGAGGTGTAGTTAAACTAGAAACTTCGGTAAAATCGTTACTGGCTTCATTGTGTGAATATAAATAAACATCCAATCCGGTTGCTCCACTAAGATGGAAAGCCTCTGCAAATTCTCCTGAAACTGATGGAGAGAAATTATGATAATCATCGGCTGTTAAATAACGTTCGGCAGTGACATTACCATAAACTGTAAGATAACCATTATCAAGTAATGAAGCATCACCTGTAGCACCGGATTCAATTGTTATATCATTACATGCAGCAGAAGCACCAATAGTTGGATAATTTGTAAGCCCGGCTGGAATAGTTACATCTGTAGTTGTTCCGGGAATTCCTGTATCCCAGTTGCCAGCATCGTGCCAGTCGTTGCTCTTTGCATTGCCATTCCATGTTGCTGTTGCAGGAGGTATTGCTTCATAAACAAAATCTTCGATATACAAAGTTCTATAAGTCCAATCCGCTCCTTGTTTGAAAGCAATATATTCATCCGTACCATTATAAGAAGATTCATCATCAAACACAATTGTATATTCTTCCCAAACACTAACTCCTGCTGTAACTATAAGAGTAACCGTCTGGACGGCAGTGAAGGTT
>JADHVR010000117.1 GCA_016783885.1 Bacteroidales bacterium | reverse complement strand
GTTCCATCGGCACCGGTATTCATCATGTATGCAACAATTCCTGGTATGACGACAATCAACGGGATCAATAACTTCAAAAATGCAGCAAATGCAATTCCTCTTTGCGCCTCTTTTAAGCTTTTAGCAGCCAGTGTACGCTGGATAATGTACTGGTTAAATCCCCAGTAATATAAATTAGCAACCCACATGCCTCCTATTAAAACAGCCAGCCCCGGTAAATCAAAGTATGCATCTTTGCCATTGGGAGTGATTATTTCCCCTTTGCTAAGGATCATAGAAAATTTTTCGGGAACGGTATTATATAAATGCTTGAATCCTTCAATCACACCCCCGTCGGGCGCAAGGTGATCAAGAGCGATAAACGTGGTAATAAGACCTCCTATAACCAGTAAAGCTACCTGAACCACATCTGTCCAGGCTACGGCTGACAGTCCGCCCCATAAAGAGTATGCCGCTGCAAATAAAGCTAACCCGATAATGGCATAGATGAGCATAGAACCATCCGCATTCCCCAGAATCGTATCCATTGCTTTAGCCCCAAGAAAAAGCACAGAAGTAAGGTTCACAAAAATGAACAATGCAATCCAGAATACAGCGAGAATCGATTTAAGATTAGCACTGTATCTTTGTGCGAGGAATTCAGGAATTGTATAAAGTTTTTTCTCAATGAAAATGGGCAGAAAATATTTACCTACTATTATCAGGGTGATTGCAGCCATCCATTCATAAGAAGCTATCCCCAAACCAATGGCAAATCCCGAACCCGACATTCCGATGAATTGTTCTGCCGATATATTAGCAGCTATCAGTGAAGCCCCTATGGTCCACCATGGCAATGATTTTCCTGCCAGAAAATAATCCTCAGCGCTTCGCTGATGACCTTTTTTTGTACGTGAAACCCAAAGCCCGATACTGACGATAACAAGTCCATAAGCTATAAAGACGGCATAATCAAGGAAGGAGAAATTGGTAGTATTCATTATTACAAATTTAAAATTTGTTGTTCAAATTCATAAGATGTTTAATTTAAATGCAAAAGTAGAATCCTTTTTTATAAATCAAAATGTTTGACTGATAAAAAAGATTTAAATAGCTGGCAACTCTTAATCATACCTGTTGTTAATCCCAAATTTTATTTAAATATCATTTCAAAAAACTGCAGAGTCTTCATATAAATTCCTTTTGAAATGCTTTCACGTGGTCCGGCAATATTCAGTGTTTTTATCCTGTATTTTTTGATCCACAATAAGAATTCATCTTTTTCAAATGCTTGTTCGAGTTTATGTATCAGGCAGGCTTTTTTGTGCTTATTACAAAGATTTTTTGTTAAAGCTGTACCTCTGTCAAATTTATCGCTATAAATTATTAATGTGCCATCACTTTCAAGGATGTTCTTTTCTGTCCTTTCAGAATAATTCGATGTTTTTGTTTCTTTTAAAGGATATTTTAAAGGAAGTTTACCGTCTTCTGCCAATCTGCCTTTAGGACACCAGCCTCCGCAAGGTATTCCATTATTTGTCGCAAAATCTAATGCTGCACGGTCAACGCCTGTTTGACCACCGGAAATAATTTTTATATCGTATAAATGGTTCATCAAATTATTATAGACTATAAATATAAAAAAAAAGCCTGAAATAACTCAGGCTTTTTTTCAATTTATTTTATGAGAACAAAAATTTACATGGTTGGTTGAATAACTACCATCGAATCATAAGCTTTATAGTTTTCTGTAGGTAAATATTGCTGGAATGATTTATCTAATAAGAATGAGCTAGGATGATCTTCTAAATTCAGAATCCAATAAAAGTTATTTTCCTTATTTTTAACTATACAATAGACATCATTCATACTGCTTTCGATTTCCCGGTTTGTATTATCTAAAAAGTTTTCCATCTGCTAATTATTTTATCGTTCTTTTAAATAAATATTATAGTACTGTAATGCTCTCAAAAATTGTACTAATATATAAGTGTCAGGAAATCAGGCATCATTATAAAATATAAATTCTCAAAATTGGAAAAAACGTATTCAGCAGGGAATTGTTTTATCGTAAAAAATCTGTAACTAATCAGTATTATTTCAACAATAATAACTTCTTAACACATTATTATTGATTTGGGGAAATAAGGGGAAATGAAACAATGAAACAATCCCGATAGCTATCGGGACAATCGAACAATATATTTTATTAATTTTGCACCTGTAAAAATCAGAAGAACATGTTTGAAGGCTTATCGGAAAAATTAGAACGCTCGTTTAAAATTTTAAAAGGGCATGGACACATTACAGAGATCAATGTTGCAGAAACATTGAAAGAGGTGAGAAAGGCACTGCTCGATGCAGACGTTAGCTATAAAATCGCTAAACAATTCACTGAGCAGATTAAAGAAAAGGCGCTCGGTGAAAAAATTCTCACTTCAGTTTCTCCGGGTCAACTGATGGTGAAAATCGTTCATGATGAACTTGCTGACCTGATGGGTGCCGAGTCCGTTGAATTAAATATAAAGGGAAATCCGGCAATAATCCTGATAGCCGGGTTACAGGGTTCGGGTAAAACTACTTTTTCAGCTAAGTTAGCTAATTTTCTACAAAGTAAAAAGGGAAGAAATCCGATACTCGTTGCAGGCGACGTTTACCGGCCTGCCGCCATCAACCAGTTAAAGGTTCTCGGTGAGCAGATAGGTATAAAAGTTTATACGGAAGAAGACAATAAAAAGCCTGTAAAAATTGCTAAGAATGCAATAGCCTATGCAAAGGAATCCGGGCATAATGTTGTTATCATTGATACAGCCGGTCGTTTAGCGATTGATGAGGAGATGATGAATGAGATCGCCGCTATTAAACAAGCAGTAAATCCGCAAGAGACCTTATTTGTGGTTGACTCAATGACAGGTCAGGATGCTGTGAATACTGCAAAGGCATTTAATGACCGCCTGGATTATGAGGGGGTTGTTTTAACTAAGTTGGATGGTGATACGCGTGGTGGCGCCGCCCTTACAGTTAAGGCTGTGGTGGATAAGCCGATAAAATTTGTTGGTATCGGTGAGAAAATGGATGAGATTGACGTATTCCATCCAAGTCGTATGGCTGATCGTATTCTGGGAATGGGAGATATAGTTTCTTTAGTTGAAAGAGCTCAGGAACAATATGATGTTGATGAAGCCAGGAAGTTACAGAAAAAGATTGCCAAGAATCAATTTAACTTTAACGACTTCCTGAACCAGATCAAACAAATCAAGAAAATGGGTAATGTTAAAGACCTGATGGGGATGATTCCCGGAATGGGAAAAGCATTGAAAAATATGGATATCGATGATGATGCTTTCAAAGGAATTGAAGCCATTATTCACTCGATGACTCCCGATGAGAAAGAAAATCCGAAAGTCCTGAACGGAAGCCGCAGGAGGAGAATTGCTATTGGCAGCGGTACCGACATTCAGGAAGTGAATCAGTTGATCAAACAATTTTCAGAAACACAGAAAATGATGAAGATGATGAGCGGAGGTAAAGGAAAGAATTTAATGAAAGCAATGGGACAAGCCAGAAATATGCGAAGAGGGATGGCAGGAAGATAAATGGATTTACGATTTTAGATTTGTGATTTTAGATTTATAATTTTAGTCATTTACCATGAAAATCATAGACGGAAAAGAAACTGCTCAACAAATAAAAAATGAGATTGCCGATGAGGTCGCAGCCATGCTCAATAGTAGAGAACAGGGTCCGCATTTGGTAGCTGTTTTGGTAGGAGAAGACCCTGCCAGCCAGACGTATGTAAGGAATAAAGAAAAAGCCTGCGCACAGGTTGGGATTATTTCTTCTGTTTATAAATATCCCGAATCAATCAGCGAAAAGGAATTGCTTGAGGTTGTTGATTTTATTAATAATGATGATGAAATTGACGGATTAATAGTTCAACTTCCTCTTCCAAAGCATATTTCCGAAAAAAAGATAATTGAAAAAATTAATCCTGCAAAGGACGTTGATGGCTTTCATCCTTTAAATGTGGGGCGTATGGCTTTGAACCTGCCGACTTATTTGCCGGCAACGCCTTATGGAATTTTACAATTGATCGAACGATACAACATTGAAACCGAAGGTAAGAGTTGTGTGGTATTGGGCAGGAGTCATATAGTAGGCTCTCCGATTAGTATTTTGCTTTCACGAAAAGCTTATCCCGGAAATTGTACGGTAACGGTTTGTCACAGCCGGACGAAGAACCTGAAGCAAATTGCTAAAAGCGCAGATATTTTAATTGTTGCCATGGGGCAACCCCAATTCGTTACTGAAGATATGGTGAAGAAAGATGCTGTTGTAATTGATGTGGGGATTCACCGTGTGCCATCAGATAAAACAAAATCAGGTTTCAGATTGGTGGGTGATGTATTGTTTGATGAGGTGTCGAAAAAAGCAGGTTATATCACACCTGTTCCCGGAGGCGTTGGACCTATGACCATTGTTTCACTGTTAATGAACACACTTAAAGCTGCGAAGAAAGAAATATATTTTTAATTTCGCTTTGATGCAATAAAAGTTAAAAGTAAGTTATCTTCAATTAATTTTTATAATTTTGGTATTTAAAATAATATAAAAAAATGGGACAATATATCATTGATATACAAAATAGAGAAAAAGAATCAGTTTTAATAGAATTTCTTAAACAAATAGATTTTATTAAAATCTGGAAAAAATCAAAAATTGATGAAATGGATTTAATTTCAAAGGATATTTTTGAGACGGTTAAGGATTTAAGAAATGATAATACAACTACATGGAAAAACAAAACTGTTTCATTAAGTAATGACTGATTTTAAAATTACTCAAACCAGACTTTTTGAGAAACTAATAAAGAAACTTTCAAAAAGATACATAAATATTGAAAGCGACATTGATTTATTTATTGATACCTTAAAAACCAGCAAGGATCTGGGAATTCCACTCGGAAAGAATCTTTTCAAAGCACGAATAAAAAATTCGGATATAACAAAAGGAAAAAGTGCGGGATATAGATTGATTTCTTATTTAAATTTTGTAAAAAAGGAAATTACATTTATCTATATATACTCAAAAAGTGATTTAGAAAGCATCAGCGAGAAGGAAATAGATATAATAGTAATTAAAACTATAATTCAATCGGAATAATAAACACGTGAAGATTAGCGATATAAAATACCTATAAAAATAAACTATTATGAAACACTCATGTTTTTTATATTGAGACACGCGAGAGAATGATTAAAATGTAAGTGGCAAACAGTTAACGTATTACTAAATTTTAAACAGATGAAAATATATTTAAATAAATTCTTACCAGGTATTCTTTTTTTATGCTTTTTATCCTTTTATGAATTATCGGGTCAGAATTTCAGAGAGCTTTACACAATAATCGATTACCCTGTAATACCGGAAATCTATTCTAATCTTCCCGAAAAGGTTAATGAAACTTCCGGTTTGATCTATTATAGTGGAAGTTTATGGACATTTAACGACAGCGGAGGCAAACCTGAATTGTATAAGATCAACAAAGAAACCGGAAAAATCGATCAAAATATTTTCCTTATAAATGATGAAAATCGTGACTGGGAGGATATTACACAGGATGATGAATATATCTATATCGGCGATTTCGGTAATAACAGGGGAAACAGAAAAGACCTGAAAATTTATAAAATCGCGAAAAAAGACATTAGTTCAAAGAAAAAGGTAGATGTGAAAGCAGAAGTCATTGAGTTTACATATATTGACCAGACTTCTTTTGAGATTAAAAATCGTAAAAATAACTTCGACTGTGAGTCGCTGATCAGTTTTGGAGATTCATTGATTATTTTTACAAAGAACTGGGTTAACGGTAAAACCCGAATGTATAAATTGCCTAAGGTGCCCGGAAAATATAAGCTCGATCCGATTGATTCTTTTGATGTTGATGGTTTGGTAACCGGCGCCGATTTTAATGCCAAAACAAAAGAGTTGATACTTTTAGGATACAAAGATCATTTGCCATTTATGTTCTTATTTCAGGGATTTAATGGTCAAAGTCTGAATACGAGTCAGGTTTACAGGATCAATTTCCGTCGGATGAAAAATATACAAACAGAAGGCATAATCTGGCTGAATGATGAAACCATTGTGTTTTCAGCCGAACAGACTTCGGAATTCCCACAAACGGCATTTGAGTTCAATATCAGGGAGGTTTTTGAATTGATTGAAAAATAAGTGACTGAAATTATAAATGACCAACGAAGCGAAGCAAGCCCGTATGTGTGACCAATTACTCAATAAAGGTCTTGTCCTTCCCCTTATGGAAGATTTTTACACAATTCAGGGTGAAGGATTTCATACGGGAAAGCCGGCGTATTTCACTCGTATTGGCGGGTGCGATGTCGGATGCAACTGGTGTGATGTAAAGGAATCATGGAACGCCTCTTTATGGCCATTAACTAAAACTGATGATATTATCAAACGAGTTGAATCCTGTCCTGCAAAAGCTGTTGTGGTTACAGGCGGTGAACCGCTGATGTATAATCTGGATTATTTTTGCTCTGAGCTTAAAAAAAGAAATTTTAAAACTTTTCTCGAAACCTCCGGCTCTCACTCCCTGACCGGTATATGGAATTGGATATGCCTCTCACCTAAAAAATACAATCCTCCTTTGCCTGAAATACATAATAAAGCTGATGAATTAAAAGTTATTATTCAAACGAAAGGCGATTTTGACTGGGCGGAAAAAAATGCAGAGATGGTAAAAAAAGATTGCCTGTTATTTCTTCAACCCGAATGGAGCAAACGGGATGAAGTTATGCACGAGATTGTGGGTTATGTAAAAAATAATCCGAAATGGCAGGTGTCTTTGCAAACTCATAAATATATGGGAATTCCCTGACCCGGGTTTTTTTATTCGATAAAATGAAAATCGAAAAAATAAAATACATAATAATCTCATTTTTTTTTGTTTCAGCATTTTTAAATATAAGTGCGCAGGAACTCTCTACCAAATCAAAAAAAGCGAGGAAGGCGTATATAAATGGTGAGGAATTTTTACGATTACATAATTATTTTCAAGCTGAAAAACAATTTCTTAATGCCGTTGATGAAGACCCCGGTTTTTATGAAGCATATATGCTGCTCGGTGAAATATACGAGCAAACAAAAAAAGATACGGATGCTGTTGTTGTGTATAGAAAAGCCGTTGCAATAAATCCCGACCGCTTTCCCGGCGCATTTTTTCTTTTGGCAAATATTGAATATAAAAATGGCTGGTACAAAGATGCTTTGGAGCATTACATTGCCTTTTTGGAATACCCGAAGATTCATAATGAGAATAGAGTGAATTCGGAGAAACGGCTGCAAAATTGTGAGTTTGCTATGGAATCAATGGCAAATCCCGTTCTTTTCGATCCTGTAAACCTGGGCGAAAATATTAACTCTGAGCGCGATGAATACTTTCCATGTATTACTGCCGATAACCAGACCCTGCTTTTTACAAGGTTATTACAGGATTCACGGTCTTATACCGGAAGACAGGAAGATTTTTTCATAAGCCATTATAAAGACAGTGCATGGCAGTTAGCTTATAATATCGGCGAACCTATAAATACTATTCAGAATGAAGGCGCTCCTTCGTTGTCTGCTGATGGAAATATTTTAATATTCACAGCTTGCGAAAGTCTTAATGGTTATGGTATGAACCGAAAAGGATTCGGCAGATGCGATTTGTTTGCCTCAAAACGTATGGGCAATAAGTGGTCTGTTCCGTATAATCTTGAGAAACCGGTAAATTCAAGGCAGTGGGAATCGCAACCGTCATTTTCGTCTGATGGGAAAACACTTTATTTTGTAAGTAACAGGCACGATAATTATGATATCTGGGTTTCCGTGGTAAACGAAAGCGGCGAATGGTCGGAGCCTGAGAAGCTCGGCACTAATATTAACACAGATGATTACGAAGGCTCTGTTTTTATCCATCCCGATAATCAGACGCTCTATTTTTCATCGGATGGACATGTGGGAATGGGAGGGCTTGATATTTATGTTTCAAAAAAGGATAGTACAGGTAAATGGGGAAAACCGGTGAATCTCGGATACCCTATTAATACTTACAAAGATGAAAACAGTATTCTTATCAGCGCCGATGGAGAACTAGCGATGTTTGCATCGGACAGGGAAGGTGGTTTTGGAGGGTTGGATTTATATGGTTTTGAACTGTATGAAGAAGTCCGCCCTGAAAAAGTTACATACATAAAGGGGATTGTGTTTGATAATGAAACCGGTAAGAAATTAGAAGCTCGTTTTGAGTTGATTGATCTTGCCACAGGTAATATTGCAGTAACATCTTTTTCTAATAAAGGCACCGGGGAATTTCTTGTATGCTTACCTGCAAATCATGATTATGCTTTAAATGTATCCAAAGAAGGCTATTTATTTTATTCTGAAAATTTTAACCTTTCGGGAGAAAATCCGTCAACTGACCCTGTTTTAAAAGATGTGCCGCTAAAACCGTTAAAAGCAGGTGAGAAAGTGATTTTAAAAAATATCTTCTTTGAAACTGATAAATATAATTTAAAAAAATCTTCCGAGATTGAACTTCAAAAGCTGATAGAGCTTTTAAATAAAAATCCGGAAATAAAAATTGAAATAGGCGGGCATACCGATAATGTCGGCACAACTGAATATAATTTTGAATTATCCCAAAACAGGGCAAAAGCCGTTTATGATTACTTAGTTAAAAACAAAATAGACTCAGATATGCTTACCTACAAAGGCTACGGCGAATCTCAGCCGGTTGATACTAATGATACGGAAGAGGGCAGGGCTAATAACAGGCGGACAGAGTTTAAGGTGGTTGAGTAATTAACTTTTTTGGCATTTTTTATTTCTCGGTTTACCCTGTTAAATAGCGTAGCTTTTATTTCACAGGGTTAACATTTTTTATAATAATATAAAACCTTATTTCTTTTCAATAAACCTTAGTAAGCAATATTCAACTGGATTACAAACCTTATTACCTTATTAAACGAATGAAAATAAGGTAATAAGGTTTTGAGGAGGAGTTTATTTATTTTCTTTACTAAGGTTGAAAATAATAAAATAAGGTTTTATGAAATTTTTAACATTAAATTTCAATTTTCACATTCCAAATAAATATCTTTGCCTTTTAATTTTAACCTGATTAATTCACAAACTTTAAATCTGCTCAAATTTCGAGAAAAATATTTCAGAAAATACAATCCTTTGTATTTTTTTAGTCAAATTTAAAACTTTCATAGAATTTTCAGGATGATAAGTTACAGAATTTCAG
>JADHVR010000116.1 GCA_016783885.1 Bacteroidales bacterium | reverse complement strand
GTTGGTTTGTTTGAATTAAAACCAATCATAAGCGAATTTGAAATACCATTTGTAAGTTTGTCTGTGAGTGCACCTCCTGTCCCGAAAACCATAGCCGGCGAAACGGTTGTTTCAAGAAATCTTCCGATAACAACTGAATTAGTGCCGCCTGCTATTACCTGGTTACCGAAGGCAAAAGATAATGAACCATTTGCCTCTGAACCATAACCTCCGGCAAAAGTACCTTCAGCGGTAGCTAAGGTTGACATACCGATAACACTCGAATAATCTCCTGTTGCACTCGAATTTTCATCGCATTGTACACATTGGGCTGATACGTTTAAATTTATTGCTATTATTGCTATTGAAATAACTATTGTTTTTATTATTTGATTTTTCATTTCTTATAAATTTTAAGGTTTATTCTTTTATTAACTTACCGCTTTGAATAGTGCGGCTTTTATATTGAATTGTATAAAAATAGAATCCGGGATTAATTTTTCCGGTTGATAGATTATAGTTTGGTATTTGATCAATTTCTTTTGAAAGAACAAGTTTTCCCGCAACATCAAAAATATTAAATGTAAGGTTTTTTCTTACTGTTTGAATATTTATTTCCGTAGAAAACGGATTGGGAAACACCAATACATCCCTGTCGAAATCGAAAGGAGTTTCTTCGGCAAAAGTGAAGATATCCTCGGGCATAACTTTTATTATATAAGCATCATGGTTATATGAGCCTTCATAATCGGGTACCATACCTGTTAACAGGCAACCGCCATCATTAGTAACTGTTAAATCAAAAAACCAATACCTTTTATCTCCACCATATTGTTTTACCCCCTTTAAATTCAAATTGCTATCGAATATATGAAAATTGAATACCTCTGTACCGGGAAGAAACAAAAATGCCGCCTCAAAAGTAGCTATCCATATAGTATTTTCATCTATAAATCCAAGGCCTTTTTTTGTAGGGATATACACGTATTCATTACTATAATAAATAATAGTGTCTTTAATCATATTAAAATCCTGGTCCACAATTCTTACCTCTAAGTCTTGATTTGATGGTATGGTTATTCCGCTACTATTGTTGGCAATAATCATATTTCCGTTCGATAGCCATTTTGCTGAAACCGGACTATGTAAATAACTTAACCAGTTCTCAATATAACCGTAATCGACAATATTCAGGTTGTTGTCAAATTCCAACCAATCCTTAGGAGTATAATTAATACCTATATCGCCTATTAAATAAAAACCACTACTATCAGGTTTATAAATCAATTCATTATAAATACCGTAATCAGTCCAGTTTTCATACAGTACAAAATCAAGCTTTTCCCCGTTCATATCGAACAATGCTATGTATATCAGATCATTTGAACCGTACAGTGATGAATCAACTTTTCCCTGAATTAGGATATTACTATCAGGAGTTATTAAAAAATCAATTATTGAGTGATGAATATACTCCGCAGGTATAGGATGCAACTTTTCCCAGACCAGGTCAAGTTCAGGGGTCATCTCACAAACATAAGTAACATCATAATCATAAGGTGAAACAGAATCAGTTAAGGTTCCTATTAGAAAATAATTTCCGTTACTTTTTTCAAAACCATATCTATAACTATAACTAGTGTCTTCTTTTATAATGATATTTTCACTAATTATTTCACCGGTAGAACTTATATTTAGAATTAGCGGTGAAACCGGTTCGGGGCCAAATTCAATTTGTTTCCCACCCAAAGAAATATAATTACCTGTGCTATTTTGAAAGGTATAGTATAGAAATTCGTTCTCCTCGGAACTATACTTCAGTTCAAACGATTCCTGACCTGATAATAACTGATTTAGAACAAACAAACCAAGTATTAAAAAAACTTTAATATATAACATAACAATTAGTTTAGAAGCAGGGGAAATTTCCCCTGCATATTAATATTAAAGTTCATCAGGCCCTTCACCCTCATCATATCCAATCGGGTATCCATATTTAAAATTACCCTCATGGAGATAATGTGTATATGGCCCATCTGGCTCAAAGTAACCAGACATACCAACTATTATTTCAATTCTGTAGCCTGGTGGTAAGTCCTCATCCGGGATTTTAGTATAAAGCAGATATTTAAGGTAATCGTAATATACGTTCATTTCCATATAATCAAGGCACAGTATCTCATCCGTAACCGTACCATATTCAGTAGAGGAACTGTACAAATAGTAATCATAAACGTTGTTAGGCGGATCAGGATCACCTTCCCTTCTTATATTCGGATCGCCGCCTTTCCTGTATCGGTCTGTCTGATGAATAAAAAACAATCCGGCATTGTGTTCAGCAATATAATCGTTCATAGCCTGTTCTAGTTCTTGCGAAGCATCTGTATCCCATGTATGGGGAAAACAGTGGCCCTTCATTTCTCCGTACCACCAGTTATCCCCCTCCACAAACGGGCCAGGACCAGGGTCCGGGCCTTTATTACCTGTAACCGTTTCTGCTGTAAATGTTATTTCATCTGCTGTCTGTGAGCCTTCCGTTAAATCAACCAATACCAATCCTTTATTTTCATAAGCTGAACTGTAATAAATATTGGTTACATCTGCCTTCATCTCGTCGTACTTTTGTACCACTACTTCCATGTTCACCTCACCATTGCTGTTTTTGGGTACAACTAATGTAAGCTCGTCTGTTTGCATTTCATTGTAATACTCATTCGGAAACGAATGACTATAATTAATAGTAGCTTCGAGATACCACAAAGCCGTGTCGGCGGGTACACTTTCACCGCTTTTCAGGTGTGGGTTTTCGCGGTAATAAACCATCTTTTCCTTAAAACCTTTAATGGTTTTATTTACCTTTAATTCATATTGGCTCATCTGTTGTTTATCATTGTTTTCAACCTTTTCATTTAAGGTTGTTTCTTTCGAGCAGGAAAATACAATTATTATTGCTCCTGCTGCTAAAATACTTATAAATATAATTGCTTTTTTCATATTAAATGTTATTTTAAATTTTAATACTGGTTGCTGGTTCTGGTTACTGGTTCTGGTTGCTGGTTACTGGTTACTGGTTCTGGTTGCAAGTTGCTTGATTTAGCTTTTGGCTCAAAACAAACTAAACCTATAAAAATTAACCGTACTCTTTATATAAATTAAGGATTTGTAACTTGTTGGTGGGGGGGTAAATGTATTGATATACCTGAATAGTTTAATAATAAGGTTTGTCATGTTGTAAATTTCCTTAGATAATTACAGTAGTTAATTCTATTTTTTACAAAAAGGTTACCCTCAAAATCCAACTTTTTTACATTTTTTTATTAACACAGGTCGTTAATGGGTTATAAAACAGATTACTAACGACCCAGAGCTTTTTCGGATTTGGGCAATGGAAATAGCGGTGGATAATCCGAAAAGAAATAGCATAAGATTTGTAATCCGGTTGAATATTACATGCTAGCCATATTCGTCTGACCACTGCTTGCAGCGCTGGCAATACGCGCAGTGGTCTGACGAATGCCCCAAATACAGTTGACAAGTGCAAATATGGCTGACATGATGTAATTAAAATAAAAGGTAAAGTTAGGAATAAAAAATAGAAATTAGAAAACTATCTTTGTGCCCTGGTTTTATACTAATTCTTAATAGGTTTGCAAAGCAAAAGCTATTTAGAATTAGTTATGCGTGCTGAACAGACCTTTAAATTTTTGTCCCGAAGTTTCGGGATTCAGCATTAGTACAAAATCAATAATTGAGTCTAGTCTAAAAAGGTTCAATTAAAAATTTTATAAAATATATATCGTTGAAAACCAGTATTGTTTTATAATAAAATCTGTGAATCAGTGGCTTTTTATACCGGACTCATAATTAATTTTAAAAAAATTCAGAACTAAAAATATGCAAACAATTATAGATATAACCGAAAAATATTCGAAGCAGGATAACCCGGTTTTCCTTATAACCGATATTAAAGATATTGATAAGAAATATTTCAGCGAAGACGAGTTTCAGTACATCAAATCATGTCATAAAGAACATAAAAAAGAATTATTTTCTTTTAATCACTTTGATCATTGGATTTTTGTTCAATTCATTAAAAAGGAAAAAATCAGGCATTTAAGGCTTGAAAGCTACCGGGCTGCCGGCGCTAAGCTGTTGAAAACAATAAATGAAAACAAATTACACAGTATAGTAATTGTCGGCTCGGAAGCAAAACCTGAGGAATCGCTGGCTTTTGCCGAAGGAATGGCGCTATGTAATTACCAGTTCTTGAAGTACAAAAAAAAACCTGCCGAAAAAATAAACTCACTTAATACAATTTATGTATATTCACATGGTATTGAACAAAAAGCTGTTGACGAGCTGAATATAATGATTGATGGCACTAATAAATGCCGTAACTTAGTGAATGAACCGGTTGTTTATCTCAATGCGGTTAACCTGGCAGAAGAAATAAAATCTCTCGGAAAAAAATCCGGAGCTAAGGTTGAGGTGTTAAATAAGAAAAAAATTGAGGCTCTGAAAATGGGAGGATTGTTAGCTGTTAATAAAGGCAGTGTTGACCCGCCGACATTTACGATAATGGAATGGAAGCCGGATAAGCCTGTAAATAAGAAACCTTATGTTTTTGTAGGCAAAGGTGTTGTTTACGACACCGGTGGTATGAACCTGAAACCCGGCGAATATATGAATAATATGAAAATGGATATGGCGGGAGGCGCAGCAGTGGCAAGTGCTGTTTATGCGATAGCCACGGCAAGATTGCCGGTTCATGTTATTGGTCTGATTCCGGCAACCGATAACAGAACTACGGGAAATGCTTATGTAAGTAGTGATATAATTACCATGTACGACGGAACAAAGGTAGAGGTGATAAATACTGATGCGGAAGGCAGATTAATTCTGGCAGATGCTTTAAGTTATGCAAAGAAATTTGATCCTGTGCTGGTTATTGATGTGGCTACTCTGACAGGGAGTGCTGCAAGGGCTATCGGAAAATATGGAATTGTTGCTATGTTTTCACAAGCCGGCAGGGAATTCAATCAGTTGAAAAAAAGCGGTGAAAATGTTTGTGAAAGAATTGTCGAATTTCCGTTTTGGGAAGAGTATGAAGAGTTGATCAAATCGGATGTTGCCGATATAAAAAATATTGGAGGAACCGATGCCGGCGCCATCACTGCCGGAAAATTCCTCGAACATTTTACCGATTATCCTTTTATCCACCTCGACGTGGCAGGTCCGGCATTTATTGAAAAATCGTATAAATACTATCCGATAGGAGGAACCGGAATTGCTGTCAGACTTTTATTCGATTTTATTAAAAGAAAATAAAGTTTCATAATTATATTGACAAGACATTAGTTAGTTATAATTTTGCAAATTAAAGATACAACTATGATAAAACCGATTGTTAAAGATAATAAGGTCAGAGTTGGGATAACACACGGGGATTTCAACGGAATAAGTTACGAAATAATAATAAAAACTTTTGAAGACCCGAGAATGCTTGAGATGTTTACTCCGGTAATATACGGTTCTTCAAAAGTTGCATCTTACTACCGGAAAACTCTCAACATTTTGGATGTTACTTTTAATCTTATCAAAAAAGCTGATTATGCTAATCCGAAAAGAGCCAATATTATCAATTGTTATGATAAAGAAGTAAAAATAGAAATCGGGAAATTATCTGAAAAAGCAGGCGAGCTTGCATATCTGGCTCTTGAGAGAGCCATTGAGGATTTAAACAGAGGGAAAATAGATATTCTTGTTACCGCACCGATAAATAAAAACAACATTCAGTCGGAAAAGTTTAATTTTTCAGGGCATACCGACTACCTGGCAGACAAATACGAAGCCAAAGATCATATCATGATGATGGTAAGCAATAATGTCAGGATTGGTATTATAACCGGACATATTCCTTTAAAAGATGTTCATTCAAAAATCTCTGAAGACCTTGTTTTGAATAAAATAAATGTTATGAATAAGTCACTTCAAATGGATTTTGGTATAAACAAGCCCAAGATCGCTGTTCTCGGACTTAATCCACATGCCGGAGATGGCGGGTTGATAGGTAAAGAGGAGATTGAGATTATAACTCCTGCCATAAATAAAGCTAATGACGAAAATATTTTGACATTTGGACCTTATCCTGCTGATGGGTTTTTCGGATCAGCTAATTATACAAATTTTGATGGTATTTTGGCTATGTATCACGATCAGGGTATGATACCCTTTAAAGCTTTTTCTTTTGATCATGGGATAAATTTCACTGCCGGATTACCTATTGTTCGTACTTCGCCGGCTCATGGAACTGCCTTTGATATTGCAGGGAAAAATATTGCTTCACCTGATTCGTTCCGACAAGCGATTTTCTCGGCAATCGATATTTATAAAAACAGGAAATTATACGAAGAACTCAATAAAAATCCATTACCGCTTAAGCAAGAGGAACAAATACAAGAGCCTGACAGCAATGTTACTGACTCTGATGAGATAAACGAGGAAAATATTGAGGCATGGGGCATGGAGAAAAATGGCTAAAATGAATTTTATCTTTCCGGAGTGTTTTGTATAGAGAATCTTCAGATTAGGCTGTAAAAATTAATAAAAAACATTTAAAAAGTTCATTACATAATTATTAGACGCTGATTAACGCAGATTTTAACAGCGTTCATCAGCGAAAATCTGCGTCTTTAAATAAGAAATAATATAAAATGCCACCGGTAAAATATACTATACAGGAATTAGCCCATATTGTAAATGGAGAGATAATCAACAAAGGATTCGAAAACCAGATTGTTACAGATATTCTTATTGATTCCCGCCGGCTGATAATCCCTGAAAACTGCATTTTTATAGCGCTTGTAACCAAAAAAAATAACGGGCATAAGTATATTGATGAAGTTTATAATAAAGGAATACGAAATTTTATTGTTTCCGACAGAGAATGTAAACATAAAGATACTAATTGCATTTTTGTTGAAAACACACTGATTGCATTACAAAAACTCACTGCATTTCACAGGACTAAGTTCGAAATTCCTATTATTGGCGTTACAGGCAGTAATGGTAAAACCGTTGTTAAAGAATGGTTGTTTCAACTTTTAAGTGCAGATAAAAAGATAATCAGAAGCCCTAAAAGTTATAACTCACAGATTGGGGTTCCATTGTCGGTCTGGCAGCTAAAAACAGAATGTGAATTGGGAATTTTTGAAGCAGGAATTTCAGAACCGGATGAAATGGGTAAGCTGCAGACAATAATTAATCCTACAATAGGAATTTTCACTAATATAGGTCCTGCCCACAGTGAGAATTTTATTAGCACAGGGCAAAAGGTGGGCGAAAAACTTAAATTATTTACTAAAGTAAATACGTTAATTTATAATCCTGATTATTCTGAAATACAGGAAACGATTATTAAATCAGAAATTCTGAATAGCATTAATGCTTTCACGTGGAGCAGAAAGCAAGAGGCAAACCTTCAGATAACTCAGATAACACAGAATACTAATAATACAACAACCATTTCAGGTTTATATAATAATGCTGCAATAACTATTTCAATTCCGTTTACAGACGAAGCATCGGTTGAGAATGCCATTCATTGCTGGGCTACTATGCTATATCTGGGATATGATAACAAGGTTATATGCGAAAGAATGAAACATCTTCAGCCGATTGCCATGAGACTGGAGATGAAAGAAGGAATAAACCATTGTTCCGTTATTAACGATAGCTACAATTCAGACATCAATTCGCTTAAAATTGCCATTGATTTCCTGAATCAGCAAAATCAATATAAGAAAAAAACCGTTATCCTGTCGGATATTCTTCAAAGCGGACAAAGCGATGGTGAATTATACGAAGAAATTGCTGTTATTCTTGAAAAAAAAGGAATAGATAAAATTATCGGGATCGGGAATGCAATAAGCAAGCAGGCTAATAAATTTACTATTGAAAAATCTTTTTTCCTTTCAACGGAAGAATTTCTTCAAAAATATTCGTTTGCTTCTTTCCTGAATGAAAGCATACTTCTGAAAGGCGCCAGAATTTTTGAGTTTGAGCGGATCAGCCATGCTCTTCAACAAAAAGCACATGAAACCGTTCTTGAAATCAATCTCAATGCTTTGGTGAATAATCTGAACTACTACCGGAAAAAATTAAATCCTGCTACTCGTATCATGGCAATGGTGAAGGCTTTTTCTTATGGAAGCGGCAGTTTTGAAATAGCCAGTATTCTTCAATACCACCGTATCGATTATCTTGCTGTTGCTTATGCCGACGAAGGTGTTGAACTACGTAAAGCAGGAATTATAACACCGATTATGGTTATGAATCCTGATGAACAAGGTTTTGACGCCATCATTAAACACAATCTCGAACCTGAAATTTATAATTTTCGTTCACTTAACTTATTAGAAGAAGCTATAAGGACAAACATTATCCCGGATAACAAGCCGGTAAAAGTACATATCAAGGTGGATACAGGAATGCACAGGTTGGGTTTCCTCCCGGAGGAGATTGACCGTCTTATTGAAAAACTCGAAAATATTAAATCAATTTATGTGCAGTCGGTTTTTTCGCACCTTGCTTCCAGTGAGGATTCATCAGATGATGAATTTACACGCTTTCAAATCGAAGAGTTCAAACAAATGGCAGAGAAAATAAAAAGCCGCTCTAATCATTATATTATGATGCACATATTAAATTCTGCCGGAATCAGCCGTTTCCCCGAAGCACAGTTTGATATGGTCAGGCTTGGGATAAGCCTTTACGGGATACATTCCATTGGCGACGATAAAAACATGCTTGAAAACGTCAGCACATTAAAATCAACTATCTCTCAAATAAAAAAGATAAAAGCCGGTGAAACTATCGGTTACAACCGAAGCGGAAAAGCTGAAAATGATATAACGATAGCCATTATTCCCGTTGGATATGCCGATGGTATTAACCGGAAATTGGGCAATGGAAACGGGTCAGTTTACATCAATGGTAAGGCAGCTCCCTATATTGGTAATATTTGCATGGACATGTCAATGGTTGACATTACCGGGATAGAAGCCAAAGAAGGAGACGATGTGGTTGTATTTGGCAAGGAACGTACTGTTTCCGAATTAGCCAATGACATGGGAACAATTCCCTATGAAGTGATCTCAGGAATTTCAAGAAGAGTAAAAAGAGTTTATTATCATGAGTAAAAACAGTTTTTATACTTTTGTCCACTCATAATCAAAACAACATATATGAGCCGGAAAAAACTCTCAATCCTGATACCTGCTTACAACGAAGCCGAAACTATCCATAATATTCTTGATAAGGTAATTGCAGTTGAATTGCTTAACGATATCGAAAAAGAAATAGTGATTGTTAATGATTTTTCAAC